>NZ_CP049200.1:300000-420517 GCF_011045195.1 Caulobacter soli
GGGCATCGAGGGGGCTCGCACAGCGGTCCGTCTGGGCGCCGTTGAATTCCTGATCGGCCAGACCGTCTTCGCGACGGTGGGCGCCCCGGACCCGGCGTTCGCGGTCCTGCGGCTTTTGCCCGGTCATCAGGCCAAGGCCATCCTGGCCGTCCCAACGGTCTTCTCACCCCAGGCGGGCGGAGCGGGACGGCGGGGCGTGACCTGCGTCCGCCTGACCACGGCGACCCCCGATATCGTTCGCCCCTACCTGGTCCTGGCGGCGGCCAAGGCCAGAAATCGTCGCTCGACCTTCACTCAGATCAGACAGGACTGACGCTCCAAGACATGCACGGCTGATCCGGCCGTGCCGACGGGCGACCTCGAGCGCTTCGCCTTTCTCAACCCAGCCGAAGATCCCCTCCCCGGGGATCGCCGATCTGATTGCCTCACGCTCATCGGCTCCGCGCGACACGGCGTCGCCAATCCTGTCTGCATGGTCACGAAAGCCGCGCCGTCGCCGCCCGTCCGTCGGCGCGACGATCGGCTGGGCGGCTCCCAACGACGCCGCCGACTCGTCTGGGGCCTTGCCGGTCTAGAAGCCGGGCGGGCGTTCGGCCCAGACGTCGAGTTGGTCTTCGAGGGCGCGGGCCACGGCCAGAATCTTGCCCTCTTCGAACAGGCGACCATGCAGGGTCAGGTTGGCGGTGACCCTGTGCTTTGGCCCTTGGGGATCCAGGGGCTGACCATACAGCGATCGGGTGGCGATTTCGCCAAAGCCCGTGCGCAAGGTCAGGCCCGGATGTCCCGTGAGGTTGGTCGCCAGCAAGAGATTGAAGTTGCCGTAGGCCGGCGCGAACAACAGGTCGACCTGAGCGAACAATCGATCCATAGCCGACATCAGCTGGTGGCGAAGGCGGTCCAACTGGACATAGTCCACGGCCGAGGTCAGGCGAGCCTGGCGCCAAAGGTCGGGCCATCCGGAGATCAGCGCGCCCTCACCGTCGAGAACCAGATCCTCCAGCACCGCCGCCGACTCCACAAAGCATATGGCGGCCAGCAGCATGTAGGGAAATTCAGGGAGGACCACCTCCACAAGCTCCGCGCCAAGGGCGCGCATCGCTTCAAGCCCCTGCAGATGACCCGCCATCACCGGCGTGGCCGCCTCCGGCGCGTACCCGATCCGTTGGAACCAGTCCGGCGAATAGCCGATCTTGATCCCCGACAGATCGATGTCGGCGTCGTAGGCGAAACCATGGTCGAAACTGGTCAACGACGATGGGTCGGGTCCCTTGATCGCCGCCAGGACCAGAGCGGCGTCTTCCACCCGGCGGCACAGCGGACCAATGCGAGCGAGCGAGGGCGCCATGGGCATGTCGCCCTTGCTTGGAATTCGACCGAAGGTCGCGCGCAGTCCCACAACCCCGCAGCGGTCCGCGGGATTCAGGATCGAGCCCAGATGGTCGGTGCCGATCGCGAAGCCGCAAAGACCGGCGGCCACGGCCGCGGCCGAACCGGAGCTGGAGCCTCCAGCGGCTTCCTCGCGATTCCACGGATTCATGACGTCGCCCCCATACCAGGCCGAGCCATTGGCGAGTTCGCCGGTTCCCAGCTTGCCAAGAAGCACGGCTCCTGCGTCGCGCAGCATGGTCACGATGGTTGCGTCGCTCGTCGAAACCCTGTCGCGAAACAGCGCCGAACCCCAGCTCGTCGGGACGCCTTCGGTGTCGAACACGTCCTTTATGCCATACGGCACCCCGTGCAGGGGGCCGCGGCGGCGTCCTTGGGCCAACTCGGCGTCGCAGGCGTCGGCCTGGCCCAGGGCCAGGTCGGACGTGACCGTGATGTAGGAGGCCAGCAGGCCGTCGAGCCGAGCAATACGATCCAGATAGATTTCGGTTAGCCGGCGACTAGTGATCTGACCCCCCGCCAGCCAGTGAGAGAGGTGGACGACCGGCGCGAAGGCGATGTCCTGGTCGCTGAGCGGCAGGGCTGGCGCAGGGTCTTGCTTGAGCCGGACGTGATCGGCCTGGACGGGGAAGTCGCGGCCCGGAAGGCGCGGGTCGAACCGACAAGCGGGTTGAGCGTGTTGATCCAGGGGAAGCGCGCGAAAAGCCGTCAGGCCGGCCAGCTGGGCTTCGAGCATTGGCACAAGCCGCTCCTGCGCGGCCGGCGGAATGTCGAGGCCGATGAGCTTCTGTGCTTCCTGGATCGTCTTCTGCGTGATCATCGCTTGAGCTCCGCGTTGTGAACTGTGGGCCTGTCCTGACGCATCCGCCTTCAAAGCCGCGGCCGGGGCCGAAGGGGTTGGCGGATGTCGCGCCGCCGCCTGAACCCGGACGGCCAGGCTGAGACAGCCTGGCCGATGGGTCTTGCAACGGGTGTTCCAGTCCCCGATCAGAAGTTCGCGGTGACGGACAGGACGAAGGTGCGAGGCCGGCCGACATAGGCCGTGGTCGGGGCCGGCAGGGCCGGCGAGACCTTGTTGGTTACGATGGTGTCGTAGGTAAGCTTGTCGAAGACGTTCTCGACGCGGAGTTGAACGACGTAGCGTGAGAAGTTCACGCCGGCGCGCAGGTCAAGGGTGGCATACTCCGGAAGACGCACATTGGGATTAAGGAAGGCGCCCGGGTAGCTGCTGGGCATCTCCGATCGGTAACGAAGCGTGGCGCCGACGGTGCCGGTGACGTCGCCGGTCAACGGGATGTTCTGATCGGCGAAGGCCGCGGCGGTCCACTTGGCCGTGAGCGGCAGAGGGTCGCCGGCGGCAGCGCCGACCGATATGGCGGCCGCCGGATCGATCTGGCTGATGCGGGCGTTGGTGTAGCCGCCGTTGAACCCGATCGTAAGGTCGCGAAGGGGACGGGCGGCCACTTCCAGCTCCACCCCGTCGACCTTGGCCCTGCCGGCGTTGGCTTGGAAGAGCAGGCCGCCGAAGAGCGAGTTGAGCTGGATGTCCTTCCAGTCGATGCGGAAGGCCGCGAGGCTGGCGCTCAGCCGGCCGTCCAGGAAATTCCCCTTCATCCCGGCCTCATAGTTCCAGACCGTATCGGGCCGGATCGTCGTCTGGGCGCCGGGGGGCAGGGGGCCGCCGCTGTCGTTCTGAGGGCCGCCCGGACGATAGCCGCTGGCCGCCCGAGCATAGAGGCTGATGGCCGAGGTGGGACGATAGCGGATCGTCGCCAGATAGGTGGTGGCCGAGTCGCTGAACTCGGCGTGCGTTTCGGATTTCGGCGCGAAAAACGCGATCCCGACCGGTTGGAAGTTGGTCTGGTCGTTGTGCGACCAGCGAACGCCGCCGGTGATGTCGAGATCGTCGGTCAGATAGTAGGTGAAGTTGCCGAACGCCGCGTATTCCTTGTAGGTGCTGAACAGGCTGTTCTTGAGGAATATGTCCAAAGGTTTGGGCAGCGGCGCGCCCGTCGGGTCATTGGTTTCCAGGAGAGTGCCGTAGACGGACTTCTCGGACGTATAGAAGCCGCCGGCGACGAACTCGATCGCGCCAAGGCGCTTCGAGACGAAACGCAGCTCCGCTGTCGATTTCTTGGTAGCGGGCGCCACGGTCCCCAACACCTGCATGTTCGTCAACGGAAGTCCGAAGGGCGGAGACGTCAGGACGCCCAGCAGCAATGGCCCGTAGGTGGTGGAATAGTCGGTATGAACGGTGGCACTGGAGTCGACGAAACTCCCCGTCGCGACGATCGCGCCCACATCGGTCTCGTAATTCGCCGTGCCGGCGACGGTGCGATAGGTGATTTCGCTGCTTCCCGAACCGGGAAGGAAGCTCTCCTTGTACTCGCCCAGGGCGGGACGAGCGGTGTCCATCACGTTGAGTTGCGAGGCGACCCCGTCGTTCTTGATGGATTGGTAGAAGGCGCTGGCGTCAAAGGTGAATCTGTCGGTGGGCTGCGCGCGCAGAGCGAGGCGTGCCCCACGGATCAAGGAGCCGTTGATGTCCTTGCCGCCCTGGACGTTGTCGATCCAGCCGGGAGCGTCCCGATAATAGGCCGAGGCGCGGATCGCCAGCTTGTCCTGCACCAAGGGAATATTGACCGCGCCGCGGACGCTCGAGCCTTCAGCGCCATGGGCGATCGCGACCCCTTCGACCTGGGCCATGCCCGAATACTGGGTCAGATCAGGCCGCTTGGTGACGACCCGGATCAGACCGCCGAGGCTGCTGGCCCCGTAGAGCGTGCCTTGCGGGCCTTTCATCACCTCCATGCGCTCGACGTCCACGAGGTCGGGCGAGGGGGTGGAGAACGAGGCGACGGAGCTGAAGCCGCTGGGCGTGTAGGTCGCTTCGTCGACGTAGAAGGCCGTCGTATTGGTCGTCTGTTGCGGACCGGTGTTGAGGCCTCGCAGGATCACGGTTCCAATCCCCGGCGCGCCCAGCGAGCGCTGGCTTAGGCCTGGCACCAGGGGGGCGTAGTCGCGGAAATCGCGAACGCCCTGAGCCTTGATGGCGTCGGCCGAGAGGGTCGTCACGGCCGACGGCACGTCGCGCAATTTTTCCTCACGCTTGCTGGCGGTGACCACCAGTTCGGCGACGGTCTGCTCGTCGTTTGCCGCGGGCGGCGCCGTGGGTTGCGCCGACTGCGCCAACGCCTGCGGCGCGATGAACATGCTGGAGCCGAAAAGCAGCATCGCCAGCATTGGCTTATTAGGTTGGTTGACCACGAAAATCCCTCCTCCGCCCTAGCTTCTTGACCGCGAAGACCGGGAGGCGAGATGCCTCCGGGCTCGCGGCGAAATAGGTGTCGGAGCAGCCTCGTGGCGTAATGCCGTTATGTCAATACAGTTGTGTATCGGGATGAAGGATCCGCGACGTAATTTTCTAAGTGTGTGTTTTTGCGGCATTGTTGGGGAGAAATTTAAGGTACCCAAGGTGGAAATCGTCAGTCCACACCATAAAGGCGTGGCCTGAGGCCTGGGCGTGCGCGCAACCTCGCGGTTGCCCTTCGTCGAGCGCGTCGAGGTCGCGGGCGGGCCGGTCAACGCTCCCTGGCCTGTGAAATTTTTGGAGCCCGGTCCATCCTTCGCGGCGCCGCGCGCCAAGCGTTTCGTCGCCAGTCCACGGACGCCCGAGCGGCGACATCGGGCGGCCAAACGTTTCGCCGCACCCGAAGTCGGCGGACGTATTCATCGGCCTTATAGTATCAAGTGACCGCATCAATTTGATCGTGGGTTGCGCCCCCGACACCCTGGCTTTGCAGCGCGCATCGGGAGAGGGGACTCACGGATCGACCCGGCGCTGGAGTGGATCCAAGCCGCCTACAGGGGTCATGCTTTTGTTGGTGTTCCTGGCGAGTTTTGGACCGTGGCGCATTCCCGCGCAGCCTCGCCGCGCCCATCCCCGCCGCCGGCCCTTGGCCGATGGCGCCCAAGCCGTTCCACCGCCCGGCCCCGTAAACCCAAAAGGACGTTATCTTGTCTGTCGTCATCGATGAAACCCACGCTCCGGACCTGACATCCTGGGTCGCGAGCGCCGCCGGTCATCAACACTTCCCGATCCAGAACCTGCCCTATGGCGTGTTCGCCCCTTCAGGCGGCCCAGAGCGCATCGGCGTGGCGATCGGCGAGGCGATCCTGGATCTGACGAGCGTGGGCCACCTGCTGCCGATCCAGGCGCGGGACCTGTTGGCCGAGCCCCGCCTCAACCGGCTGCTCGCCGCCCCGGCCGCGACGCGTCTGGAGCTGCGTCGCGCGATCTCGTCATTGCTGTCACGCGCCGCCCATCGCGCCGATGTCGAGCCCCACCTTCATGCGGCCGGCGACAGCCGCATGCGCCTGCCGGCCCGGATCGGCGACTACACCGATTTCTACACCGGCATCCATCATGCGACGAACGCCGGCCGTCTCTTTCGTCCCGACGACCCGCTTCCGCCCAACTATCGCTGGATGCCTATCGCCTATCACGGTCGAGCCTCGTCCATCCGGCCCAGCGGCCAGGCCGTCGTGCGTCCGACGATCCAGCGCGGCGGCTCGGGCGGCCCGGCCGTGGGGCCCAGCCGCGGACTCGACTACGAAATGGAGATCGGCGTCTGGATCGGCGAGGGGAGCGCGTTGGGCGCCCCGATTCCGATCGCGCAGGCCGGCGGGCATATCGCCGGCTTGTGCCTGCTCAATGACTGGTCGGCGCGCGACGCCCAGGCTTGGGAAGCCCAGCCGCTGGGACCGTTCCTGGCCAAGAACTTTCAGACCTCGATCTCGCCCTGGATCGTGACGGCGGAGGCTCTGGCGCCGTTCCGGACCGCCCAGCCGCCGCGCTCGGAGGGCGAGCCGTCGCCGCTGCCCTATCTCTTCGACAGCGCCGACCAGACCGCGGGAGCCTTCGCCATCGAGCTGGTGGTGGAGCTGTCGTCGGCGGCGATGCGCCAAGCAGGCTTGCCTGCGCACCTGCTCAGCCGGGCTGACGCCAGCAACATGTACTGGACCGCCGCCCAGATGATCGCCCACCACACCCTGGGGGGGTGTGATCTGCGAAGCGGCGATCTCCTGGGCACCGGCACCATCTCCGGGCCGACGTCCGACAGCCTGGGTTGCCTTTTGGAGATCACCCGCGGCGGCCAAGCTCCGATCACGTTGCCGACGGGGGAAACGCGGGCTTTCCTGTCGGACGGCGACGAGGTCGTCATGACCGCCAAGGCCCAAGCCGAAGGCTTTGTGACGATCGGCTTTGGCGAATGCCGGGGGACCGTCGCGTCGGCCCGCGCGGGCTAGGCGTCGAAAGCGACGAAGGGCGGCGCGTCAGCGGAGGGGCGACCCGTTAGGGGCGCAATCTCTCCGGCCGCGCGGAACGGGACTTTGAGCCAGAACGGCATGAAGGCGCTGCGCGGTCAGTGACGTCAAATCAAGAAGACCAAATATTCGACGCCCAGGCCGCCGGTCTCAAAGCAGGTCTTCTCCCATAGCTGGTAGCGAAGACAATCGCCTGTCAGCAGGCCGTAGGCTTGTTCGCCAATGGTGACCGTCAACGCGCCCTGCAGGACGTAGAGGTGATGTTCCTGGCCCGGACGCGGCGCCTGATCGTAGGTGATCGTCTGGTTGGGCGCGATCGTGCAGCGGATTATTTCGCCTGAAAGCGTTTTGGCCGGTGGCGAGACCCCGCGGCGGACGAAGCCATGGGCGCTGTCGGTCCAGACGTTCTGAGCGTCCGCCGGCACGAGGGGCGCGAAGTCATCTTCGATCATCAGCATCAGGCGCGACATCGTTAGGTCGTAGACACGGCAGAGTTTGGCCAGGGCGCTGGTGGTGGCGCTGACTTCTGCGTTCTCCAACCGTGAAAGCGTGCCGCGACTGACGCCGCTCGATATCGCCAACTCCTCCAGAGACCAGCCGCGCTCGACGCGAAGAGACCGCAGGCGACGGCCGATCTGCTCGTCCATGCTCGGTGGTTCGGGCGGAAGGGCGGCCGAACCGCCCGTCGGCTTGCTCACCTCGAAACCATTGAGGCAGGCTCGAGCACTAAGGTCATGAAGACGCTGTTGGGGTCTTCCACATAGTCTCCGAACGGGTTGGTTTCGCCAAAGCCGTGCCGCCGATAGAGGGCGCGCGCGGGTTCGAAGAAGGGCCACGAGCCCGTTTCCAGACTCAGGCGCCGCATGTTCCTGTGTCGTGCGGCCTGGATGATATGACGTAGGATGGCGCCGCCGACCCCACGGCCTCGCTCGACCTGAGCGACATGCATGGACTTGATTTCGCCGTGGTCCGGCGAAATGCCTTTCAAGGCGCCAAGGCCCAGCAAACGCTCCCCGGCCCAGGCCGCCCAAACCTCGATGTCCAGCGACTTCAATCCAGAGGGGTTGAGGGCATGAGCGCTGCCGCGCGCGGTCTCGGCCGCAGCGGTCGCCACGTGATGCTCCAGCAGGGCGATCACGCGCGCATCATCAAGGTCAGCGGCGATGATTTTCATGCGCAGGGTTCGTTGGCGGCCACATACGGGAATATTTCCCATATGGGGGATTTCGCGTCAACGCACAGGCCATCGCCAAAACGTCGCCGCGGCGCCGTGTCGGCCGATCGAGACTGTGATGATGGCGGACCGGGGATTCAGGCGCCTGTCGTGATCTCCGGGACGGGAAAGCTGAAAATATGGCGCAGGCGGACGATCCTGGAGGCAATGCGCCAGCCGTCGGCGGTGCGAACGACCTTATCGTCGAACGCGACGATGGCGGACCAAGGCGCCTTGGCCGGCTCCTGGCCGACTTCCATGAGCGTCGAGCGGACCGACGCCCCGTTCTGGTCGTCCAGATCAACGACGACTCCGGAACTGGTCTGGGCGAGGATTTCCTGACGCCCGACGCTCGCCCGGAACCCTTCTTCGATGGCGGCGAGACCTTCAAACCGCAGGCCGATTGGCTCGGGCGCGAACCACGTCGCGTCGGGTAAGAAGACTTGCGGCAGCAGGGTCCAGTCTCGGAAGTTGATCGCCGCATGATAGAGGTCGAGCAACTGGCGGATCGCCGCCTTGTCGACAATCGTCGATGTTTCATCCCCTGACGTCATGTGGCTGGTCCTCACGGTTGAAGCGCGCCGGGCGCTGATTGTCGATGATGTCCGGGGCGGGGGTCTTCGCGTGCGGGCTGGGTTCCTGTTCCCATCGCTCCAGGCGGCCGGCCAAGGCGTCGCGCCGTTCGCCGAGCGCCGCCATGATGCGATCGATCTGTTCGAGCTTTCGCCGCATCAGGATCGCGCAATCGACGGGTGGCGCGCCGGAACCATCCTCCAGCGCCGCCAGCAGCTTGCGAAGTTCGCGGGTCGAGAAGCCGGAAGCGATGAAGTCGCGCACCCATTCGGCTTTCTCGATCTCCGGCGGTGAATAGGTCCGGTAACCGTTCGCCGCACGACGCGGAGCGATCAGGCCTTCAGCCTCGTAGTGCCGCAGCGTCCGCGTGCTGACGCCGAGATGATCGGCCGCCTCCTGTATTTTCATGGTCATCTTCCTTCGGGAGCGCTCGTAGCGCCTTCTCGCTAGTGTCAATGTCAAGGGCGGCTTCGGCGGCCCCGCGCGCGGCTGTCGAAGGCTCCGACCGAGGAGCCGAAATCTTGGAGCGGAGCTGACGCCAACCCAAGGACGGACTCCCGCCGATATGTGATCTGAGCGCAAATCCGCGACGGATTGCGCGCAACGCCGGCGCCGCCGGTTGCTTCGACCGACGGCGGTCGTCGCCAATTTGACTTTACATTATGTAAATATAATAGCTGAGCCCAACCCTTGGCGCGTTGGCTTTCCGCCGCGCATTCCGAGCATCGTGGGGAAAAGAGGATGGGCGCTTTCGCTGATCAAAGGTCTGGGCCGCGTCGATGGCGCGTCGGATTTGGTCGATTGGCGAGGTTGGCCTTACGGGTTCTCTCCAGGCGCGGACCAGAAGATCGCGCGGTCGTGAGACGATCAGCCGAGCTGGCCAAAGGGGGAGCGGTCGTTCTCGCCTTCGGACTATTGGCCGCGCCGAGGGCGGCAAGCGCCCTCAACGATCCGGCGGCGCTGCGGCTGGTCGAGACCACGCTTGACGCCATGGGCTTTGGCCGAGACCCGCGGGCGATCCGCACCGTCGGCGCCAAGGTCGAGAGCCTGACCTTCGATCATTTCCAGAACGATCATCTTGGTCCGCCCTTCATGGTGAAGGGGTTTTCGACGGCCTTCGTCGTCGACGACTATCAAGCCAGGACGCAGGTGGCGACGCCCGATCGGGCGCCAGGCCGCACGGTGCTCGCCAGCCAGGTCCAAGCCTGGCTGGCTGGCGCCGCCGGGCAAACAGTCGTCTTGGCGTTGCCCCCGCCGCCGGCTTGGGAAATCCAGGATCCGCTGCGGGCCCTTCTGCTCGCCCGCGCCGCCGCGGACCTCAAGCAAGAGCCGGACGTCATGCGCCATCAGGCGCGCCAGCATGTCGTGGCGTTCCATCACGGTCGCTGGCCGGTGCGAATCTATGTCGATGAACGCCTGGGCTTGCCGACGGCGACCGAAGCCATGGTCAGTTTCGACGAGGGCTCGACCGATGTGGTGGCGTTGAAGAGCTTTGGCGACATCGTCGAGCGCTCGGAGTTCATGGCCTATGATCTGAGCGCCGGACTGCGCGCGCCGCTGCAGACCGATGTCTATCGCAATGATCGGCCCTACAGGGTCGTCCTGAGATCTTCGCCGAGAATTGACGCGCCCGAAGACAGGGTGGTCATGGAGAGCCTCCCCAAACTGGAGCCCGCGCAAAAGCTGGACCTCGACAAACTGGCGCTGACCCGGCCCCTGCCGGGCGGACCTGATCCCAAAAGGAGCATCGAGGAAATCGCGCCCGGCGTCGTTCAGATCCCGGGCGCTTGGTACACGACGCTGGTCGCCCAGGATGACGGGGTGGTGATCCTCGATGCGCCGATCTCATCGGGCTATTCACGCCAGGTTCTGGAAGAGGCGGCGCGCCGGTTCCCCGGTCTGCCCGTCAAGGCGTTGATCACCTCGACGCCGTTCTACTGGCATGTGGCGGGGATCCGAGAGTACGCCGCCCGAGGCATTCCGATCTATGGCCAAGACCGCAATCTGCCGGTCCTACGAGCCGTGTTGACCGCGCCCCATGCCCTGGCGCCCGATCATCTCAGCCAACATCGGGCCAAGGCGCCGCTGCGCTCGATCTCGGGACCCATGCGCCTCGGGTCCGGGCGCAATGGGCTGCTGATCTTGCCGGTGCGCTATGGCGAGCAGCCGATGCTGATGACCTATCTGGCCCAGGCGCGGCTCCTTCACACCGCGGAGATGGTGCAGCCGCTGGGGCGGGACGGCGCGCTGCTCTATCCAGAAGCCCTGCTCGAGATCGACCGCTCGATCGCCGAGGCCTGCCTGCCGACGGCGGGCCTGCGGCTAATCGGCATGCATATGAGCCCGACGCCGCTGACGGCTCTTGCGCCTGTCATAGCCGCCGCGGCGGCCAATCCAGCCAAGGCGCCGATTAGCCCGCCCGCGCCGCCAGCATGCGTTCAACCTCAGCCTCGGCGGTTTCAGAAATCAGCCGCTTGGGATCAGCGCCCGCCGGACCGTTCTTCAGCTGCCTGTAGAAGGTGTAGCTGGTCATCGCAAACAGCAGGTCGACGGTCTGGGCTCGGACGCCGTGCGGCGCGCCGGACAGATCCATGCGACCGATAACGGCGTCGAGCATGCTCCGGCGCAGCTCGTTGCGCGCGGCCAGTTCCCGGTCTAGATCGGGGTCAAGCGCGATTGCCTCATTCAGACGGCTCACGGCGGGATCGCCGCCCCAGAAATCACAAAACACGCCGATGATCGTACGCAGGGCCTCGCGCGGGGGACCGCTGATCACCGCTTGGGGCAGATCCTTCAGACCGCCTTCTAGCGCCAGGCGATCGAACACGGCCTTGAGCAGGGCCCGACGAGAGCCAAACTGGTTGTAGAGGGTCAGGCGGGTCAGACCCGCGGCCTTGGCCACGGCGTCGAGCGTGAAGGACGCGACCGGCTCGGCGCGCAGGAAAGCCGCCGCCGCAACGATCACCTGCTGACGGCTTTCCTCGACGGCGGCGGCGCGCGAGCGATTGTCGTAGCGGCGCGGGGGCGCTTTTTCCGTAACCATCGGGCTTGAACTAAGGCCAAATGCCCAGGGCGCGCAATGTCGGAACCCTGGGCGGCCCGTAAAAGCTACGGCGCGATGGGCGGTGTTCCGGACACGGACGCCACGCTAAGGCAAGCCCAGCAGAGCGGCGGCGTTGTCGTGGAAGATCCGGGCCTGTTCTTGTGGCGTGAAGCCAAGATCACGGACGGCCTGCGCGGCCTCGGCTGGCGTGTCGACGGGCCAATCAGAGCCGAACAGGAAGTGGTTCACGCCGATCTGTCGAATGGTCCAAACCAGTTCGGGGCCCACCGGAGAGTTGGCGTAGGTCGTGGCGATGGCGGACAGATCGAAATAGACGCTCTCGCCAACGCCAAGCTTGCGAAGCTTGGCGAAGGTGATGGTCTCGCGAAACTCCGCCAGACCCATATGCGCCAGGATGAGTTTGGCTTTCGGGTTGGCCGCGGCCAGCAGCAGGAACTTGCCCATCTCGCTGGCGTCCCAAGGCTTATAGGAGTCGAAAAGCACGACAAGGCCGCGCTCGCTGCAGCGAGTGACCACAGCGGTCACCGCTGGATCGCCGACATCGAAGTTCTGAGTGTTGGGGTGGAGCTTGATCACCTTAACCCCTCGCGCGGCGACCCTATCGATTTCGGCAAGCGCGGCCTCTCCGTCAGCGGGGTGGACCGAAGCGATGGGAAAGAGCCGGTCCTGGCTGGCCGCGGCGGCGGCGATCACCGCATCGTTTTGCGACCGGGTCTTGGCCAGTTGCGCTGCCCTGGCCACGACGATGAGGCCGCTGACGCGGACGCCGGCCTGCGCGTCCAGGCCCAGGATCGTCTCTGCGCCCACGGGCTGGCCCGGCATGACGACGTCATCCTCGCCAAAGCGAACATGGGCATGGGTGTCGATGATCGGCCCGTCATAGCGCTCCTGGGCCCAGGCCTGCGATGCTGAAAGCGAGACAAGGAGCGCGAATGCGGCGCAGGGAGCTTTCATGGATCTCTCACTCCAAAGGTCATTGAACATCATGTGCGATCGATTGCGCTGACGGCGACACGCGGCGGCGGCCTTCTCCAAGGCCAGCGCGGCCGTTAGACGAAGAGAACGGCGCACCCATCCACGATCAGGTGCGCCAGAATGTTGGCCGTAAGGTTTCGGCGCCAGACATAGAGCGCGGTGAGCACCGCGCCGCCGAATCCGGCGACGACAAGATGGGCCCAGCCCCAGGCGCCGACATGGGCGATCGTGAACGCCGCCCATGTCACGAGGGCGGCTGTGGCGCTTCCCGAGAAGTCTTTTAGGCGCTCGAATCCATAGCCTCGAAACAGGAGCTCCTCCGCCGTCGCCGCGCGCACGACGGAGGCGAGGCGCCACCAAAGCGGCGTCGAGGCGAGATTGGAGATCGCCGCGCCTTCCTGTGTGCCGGCGGGATGGAAGAGGACGAGATAGAAGAGCGGCAAACCGGCCATCATCACGGCCGCCGCGCCAAGGGCGCAGACATAGTCAAAAGGTCGGAGAGGCCGCAGACCGATTGAGTCCAACGGACGGCGCTCGACCTGCGCGACATGGAGCGCCAGCCCTGCGACCACGGCCCACCAAATGAGTTCGTAGCCCACCAGGTGCGCGACGTCGCGAAACTCATCCTCCCAGCGCGACAGGGGAAGAAGCGGAAAGCCCAGCGCCAAGACGAGGCCGATCAGGGAAAGGCGAAGTCGAGCAAATTCGGCGCTCGCCGTCAGCGGCGCGCAAGCCGATCGCCTGGCATGCCTGTTGTCCACTCACGCTCCTCCTGGCTTGCGCCGCCGCCTTGGGGCTTTCATCGCCGCAACCGATATATTAGATATACAACAGGTAAAGTTAAATTGTTGCAAGGTAGGGGGCGCCGTCGTCCGTCGCAGCCGCGATGGTCTCGAGTTCCCGATCCGTCAGTCCTCGTCGATGAGGCTGCGGTTCTTGGTGTCGGGCATGCGCAGATAGACGATCAGCGACACCGCGATCCTGTCGGCGCCGCCGGCGCTCAGCGTTGACGTCAGAAGGGTGTCATCGCCTCGACAAACCAGTCGCGCAGCGCCACGACATCAGGCCGCTCGCTGAGGGCCGGAGCGCAGGCGAAGGAATAGGTCTCGCCTGACAGAGTCTGGCTGAACGGCGCGACCAGAAGGCCGTTGGCCAAGGCGTCGGCGGCGATGACCAAACTGACGATGGCGACGCCTTGGCCCGCGACCGTCGCCTGGACCGCGTAGAGGCTGTCGGTGAAGCGCAGGCCCGTTTCGGTATCGAGGTCCAAAACGCCGACTTGGTCGCACCAGCGCCGCCAGTCCGGCGATGGGCGCGGCGCGACCCGGCCGTCGATATGGATGAGCCGAGCGCGCGTCAGATCCTCGACCGTCCGCAGGCGCAAACTCGGGCTGCAGACCGGGGCGAAGGCGTCTTGGCATAGCGCCGTGGTCGCCGCGCCGGGGAAGGGGCCTTTGCCATAGCGGATGGCCAGATCGACGCCGCCGGGGCGAAGCTCGACGATCTGATCGGACGCTTGAAGACGCAGTTCCAACTTTGGAAACCGGGTCTGCAGCTCGGTTAGCCGCGGCACCAGCCATTGGCTCAGGAAAGCCGGCGTGGCCGAAAGCGTCAGGATGGCGCCGGCGTTGGACCGCCGTAGGCGGCCCACGGCGCGATCGATCTCCGCGAAGCTCGAGGCGGCCGCCTCATAAAGGATTTGGCCCTGGAGGGTGAGGGCGACCCGGCGCGGACTTCGATCGAGCAACCGCCCGCCCAGATGTTCTTCCAACTGCCGCACCTGATGGCTGATCGCCGTGGGGGTCACCAGGAGTTCAGCGGCGGCGCGCTTGAAGCTGGCCAGCCTGGCGGCCGCTTCGAACGCGCGCAAGGCGCCCAGCGGCGGGAGATCAAAGCTTGCCATGCTGAATTTATTTCATCTTCGGACGAGGAATTCGATTTTGCGTCGGGCCATGGCGGAGAACAAGGTGTCCGCAGACTCATCCTGGATGATCCCGCCAACACCTGGAGCGCTCACTGTATGACCCGTCTTGTCGCCGGTCTTATCGATGTCTTCGCCGACGCTCCGTTGAGCGGCAATCCGCTGGCGGTCGTGGAAGGCGGCGAGGGGTTGGACGACAGTCTCCTGCGCCGCATCGCCGGTGAGTTCAACCAGGCCGAAACGACCTTTGTCCTGGCCAGCGACCGCGCCGACTGGAGGCTGCGCTCGTTCACCGCCAACGGCTCCGAAGTGTTCGGCGCGGGGCACAACGCGTTGGGGGCCTGGCTGTGGCTGGCCCATCATGGCCGGCTTGGCGAGTTGGTCGAAGCTAGGACGTTTCATCAGGAGATCGGCGTGGACGTGCTGCCGATCACCCTGCAGGCGCGAGAGGGCCGCATCCAAGGCCGCATGCGCCAGGCGCGGCTGCGCCTGCTGGAGCCGCTGGCCGCGGTTGACCGCCTCGCCGCGGGGCTGGGCCTTGAGCCCGCCGACATCTTGCCCTTTCCGCCGCCGCGGACGGCCGACACCGGCGCGCCGCACCTGATGGTGCGCGTGGGCGACGCGGCGGCGGTCGATCGCTGCGCGCCGCTCGCCGCGGCGCTTCTGGCGGTGTTGGTGCCGGCCGGCGCGGAGGGGTGCTACGTTTACGCCTTCGACGAGGCGACCCCCGGCGCGGCCTATGCCCGCTTCTTCAATCCGACCGTGGGGCTCTGGGAGGATGCGGCGACGGGGACGGCGGCAGGGCCGCTGACAGCCTATCTTGGATCCTCGGGCCTGCTGGGCTCGGACGGAACCCTGGTGATCGAGCAGGGCGTGAAAATGGGGCGCCGCAGCCTGCTGAGCGTACGGTTGGGGCCGGATCCGGAGCTGTCCGGCGCGGGCGTCGTCGTTCTTCGGGGCGAGCTCGTCGTCTAGGAGGCGACGCATCGAAACCTTGAGTGCGGAGGGGCCTAGCCGAAGACGCTCGGGTCGAAGAAGGCGGCGACGTCGGCACGCTTGGGAAAGATCCCCCGAGCAGCGTAGTCGTTGGTCACGGCCTGGGCTGCGGCGATGATCTGTGGCGTGATCGGCGACAACGGACGCTCGCCGCGCCGGGCCAGGGTGGTCCTGGCCAGTTCGGGCGTCATCGAGGTTTGCGCCGCATAGTAGGCCGCGTAGGCGTCGAGATTGGCGCCTGTCCAGGCGCGGGCCTTGGCGATGCGGCCGAACGCGTCGCGCAGGGCCAGCCGCTTCTTGGGATCGGCCAGCGCCTTGTCCGAAGCGGCGAAGAACGTGACGCTGTTGTTGATCCCTTCGCCGTCGCGCAACAGGCGCGCGCCTTCGGCCTGGGCGCGGGCGAGGTTGGGGTCGTTGGTCGCCCAGGCCTCGATCTGGCCGTTCTGGAAGGCGGCCAACGCGTCGGGTTGCAGCATGTAGCCTGGCTTGATGTCGCCGTCCTTCAGTCCGGCTTCCCGGATCGCCGCGTAGAGCACCGCGTCGGCGGTGCCGCCGGGCGCGGTGGAGACGATGATCTTGCGGCCCTTGAGCTGGGCGACCGAGCGGATGTCCGACTTGGCCGGGACCAGGATGCCGATCCCTTTCGAGGACGAGGCGGCGGCCGCGACGATCTTGTAGGGGCGACCCAGGATCGCGCCCAGCAGCACCAGGTTGTCGATCGCCACCAGGGTGTCGACCGCGCCAGAGCTGGCGGCCTCGAACAGGGGCGTGGGCGTGGCGAAATTGGCCCACTCGACCTTGTAGGGCGCGCCGTCGAAAGCCTTGGAGGCGTCGGCGGCCAGGCGTTGGCCGCGCTGCTGGTCGCCCAGCACCAGGGTCACGCGGGCGTCCTTGGGCCCGCAGGCGACCAGGCCGGCCGCCGCGCCAAGGCCCAGGAAGGCTCGTCTTTGCATGGGATGCTCCACGATCAGAACTTGTAGCCGACGCGGGTGTAGTAGTACCCGCCGGTCAGGCCGAACGGCGAGAAGGCCCCGTACTTGCCGCCGCCATTGGTGCTGACGATTCCGACCGTGTCGGGATAGGTGTCGAAGAGGTTGTCGGCCCCGACCGTCAGGGCCAGCTTCTCGGTGACCGCGTAGGTGACCGACAGGTCCGCGATCCACTTGGCCCCGAAGGTACGATCGTCGCTCGCCACGGTGGCGACCTGGGTGACCTTGTCGTAGCGCGTGCCGCGCAGGTCCACGGTCCAGGCGTCCTTGGTCCAGCCGGCCGAGGCGATCAGCTTGGTCTCGGGATAGCCGACCGTCAGCGTGCCCTGCTGCACGCGGTCGAACAGCACCAGGCCCGATCCCAGCGAGGCCAGCTGCGGCGGGTTGGCCTTGATGTTCTGGATCTTGGTCTTGTTCCAGTTGAAGCCCAGGCCCAGCTTCAGTTCGCCGAGGTCGCCCAGGCTGGCGCGATACTCGCTGACCAGGTCGACGCCGCGCGTGCGGGTGTCGATGGCGTTGGCGAAGTACTGGACGTAGATGTCGGTCGGCAGGCCGGCTGCCGCCAGCAGGACATTGACCCCCGGACCGCTCAACGTGCTGGTCAGGGCGATGCGGTCGTCGATGTCGATCTGGTAGGCGTCCAGCGTGGCCGAGAAGCCATGGCCCGGGGTGAAGGTCAGACCGGCGCTGTAGTTGCGGGCCTTTTCAGGCTTCAGGGGCTGGGCGCCGAGCGCTTCGGCCAGCGGCGAGTCGACCCGCACGACCTTGGTCGGGAACTGGTAGAGGACCCCGGCGATGGTCTGGGTCGAATAGCGGCGCTGTCCGTAGAGCTGCTGGCTGAGCGACGGCGCGCGCAATCCGGTGCTGACCGTGCCGCGCAGGGCCAGGGCCGGGGTGAGCTCGTAGCGCGTGGTCAGCTTGCCGCTGACGGTGTCGCCCGTGCTGTCGTCATAATGCTCGGCGCGGCCGGCGACACCGACGTACCAGGCGGAGGTCGGGTTGATCCCCAGATCGACATAGGCGGCCAGGTTGGTGCGCTTGGCCTGTCCCGCGTCGCTGGCGTCAACGGTGTTGACGCCCTGGACCCCGATCAGCGCCGGCTTGCCGGCCAGCGGGCCCGAGGTGAACAGATAGCCGCCGTTGGCGTAGGCGGCGGCGTCGCCGGCCTCGACCTTGTACTTTTCCAGTCGATGCTCGGCGCCGATCGCGACGGTCAACGGGCTGGAGAGGCCCACGTCGTAGCTGCGATCCAGATCAAGATTGGTGGTCCAGACCGTGGAGGTCAGGTCATAGAGCTTGAAGTGGGTGGGACTGGCCGGGCCGAGCGAGGGGTTGAGGGTGTCGGCGCTGGAATGGCTGATGTTGCGCCCAAGCGCCGAGCTGAGGTCCCAGGCCCATTCGCCGACCTTGCCCTTCAGACCCGACGTCACCTCGAAGTCGGTTTCCTTGAGCTTGTAGAGCGGGATGAAGCCGTCGGGCGCCAGCTGCAGGATGTTGGTGTTGGCGTTGGGCCGGCGCTTGGTCTGACGGGCGTTGCCGCTGCGGGCCCCGGCCGTGGCGAAGGTGTAGAAGTCGGTGGTGGCCGAGACCGGAGTCTGCAGGTTGATCGCCGCCGTCACCGCGCGCACCACGGGGTTGCCGTTGTAGTCGCCGCGCTTGGGATTGGCTTCGCGTGGGTCGGGCGCGCCGCCGGCCAGGGGATAGTAGAAGCTGCCGGTGGCCGGGTCGTTGCGGTCGGTGCGCCCCTGGTACTTGGCCTCGACCGCGAGATGAACGAAGCCCGTGTCCTTGAAAGTTGTCCCCCAGTCGGCGTTGGCGTGGGCGTTCTCGCCGTCGCTTTCGAAGGTCTGGCCCAGATCGGCCGAGACCTGCCCGCCGGGGGCGGATTTCAGGATGAGGTTGATCACGCCGGCGATGGCGTCGGAGCCATACTGGGCGGCGGCGCCGTCGCGCAGCACCTCCACGCGGCTGATCGCCGAAGTCGGGATCTGGTCGAGGTCCACGGGCGTGGCCCCACTGGTGTCGAGGTTGGAGTTCATCAGCAGGCTGGTCGGATGACGACGTTTGCCGTTGACCAGCACCAGGGTGTAGCCGCCGCCCAGGCCGCGCATGCTGACGGGGCGCACGACGTTGTTGTGCGCGAAGCCGTTGACCGTGCCGTAGTTGACCGACGGCAGCAGCACCGCCAGCGCTTCCTTCAGGGTCACCTTGCCGGTGTCCGACAGCTGTTCGCCGCCGATCACGTCGATGGGGGAGGGGCTGTCGGCCACGGTGCGCGGCTTGCCGCGCAGGCCGGTGACGATCACTGCGTCGACCGCCGAGGCGCCGTCGACATCGGCGGACGCGGTGGCGGGCTCGGCGGCCCAGACCGGCGCGCCAACCGCCAAGGCGGCCAGGATCGTGCTGGTCATCAACACTGCGCGCTGGGTCTTCGCCCGACGCTCGGCGGCGCTTGCCGTCACCTGGTTCGACATGAAAATCCCCCAACTCCCGCAAAAGGCGGAGGCCTCAGCTAAACGAGACGAGGGTTTCAGCAAGTGAGTTATCGTGCATTATCTTATGAGTGATAAGCATATATGGTTATCATATAGATCCAATTATGTTCTGGTATGATTGAATAGGTTGTGTTCGTTTCGTCGTTCGCCTTGATATCATCTTAATGATGACTTGAAGGTCTTGGATATTCTCTGGGAATTCCCATAGTCAGGTCCGTGGACCTTGGGGTCCGTCGAGGAGACGAAGATGATCAACACCACACCGCTGGACGTGTCGGCTGTTCAGGGCAGTCTCCTGGTGGTCGGCGTCGGCGCGCCCCAGGGGCTGGGCGCGGCCATCGCGCGCCGGTTCGGCCGCGGCGGCTTTCCGGTTGTCATCGCCGGCCGCAACGGCCCCAAGCTCGAGGAGAGCCGATCGGCCCTCGAACGCGAAGGGATCGCGGCGACCAGCATCGTTGGCGATGCGGCCAATCCCGATGACGCCGCGCGCTTCGTGGCGACGGCCCAGGCCCTGGCCCCGCTGGCCATCGCCGTTCACAACGCTGGCGGCAATCGACCAGCCCCCTTTCTGGAGGTCTCGGCCGAGCATTTCGAGGGACACTGGCGCGAGCACGCCCTGGGCGGCTTTCACCTGAGCCAGGCGGCCTTGCCCGTGCTGGTGGCGCGCGGCGGCGGCAGCCTGATCTTCACCGGGGCCAGCGGCAGCCTGCGCGGCAAGGCCAACTTCGCGCCGTTCGCGGCGGCCAAGGCGGCGTTGCGCGCGACCAGCCAGAGCATCGCGCGCGAGTTTGGCCCGCAAGGCGTTCACGTCGGCCACGTGGTGATCGACGGCGGCATCGACGGCGAGCGCCTGTTGTCCCGGCGGCCGCAGTTGAAGGACGAGCGAGGGCCGGACGGT
Organism: Caulobacter soli; assembly: GCF_011045195.1. Taxonomy (GTDB): domain Bacteria; phylum Pseudomonadota; class Alphaproteobacteria; order Caulobacterales; family Caulobacteraceae; genus Caulobacter; species Caulobacter soli. The sequence goes on from NZ_CP049200.1 coordinate 319,839, forward strand.
CTGCTCAATATCGACGCCATTGCCGAGGCCTATTGGACGCTGCACCATCAACATCGCAGCGCCTGGACGCTGGAATTGGATCTTCGCCCCTGGGCCGAGACCTTCTAGCCCTCGCATCGGCGTGCTGAAGCGGCGCGCAGTTTTTCTGGCTGCCATCGCCGCCCCAGCTTGCGAAAGATCGCACGGGACAAGCCAGTCCATCGGGAAACGATCATAGCTATGCTGACACGTCGAACGGCGATGACCCTGGCCGCGGCCGGAGCCCTGAGCGCCTGCGGGCCTCACGGTCGGGCGGGCAAGAGCGCGCGCGTGCGGATCGGCTACCAGAAGAACGGCGTCCTGCTGCTGGCCAAGTCGCGTGGTCAGTTCGCCGCCGCCTTGCCCGGCGTCGACATCGAATGGTCCGAGTTCGTCTCGGGGCCGCCCTTGCTGGAGGCCCTGGCCGCCGGTGCGGTGGACCTGGGCGCGACGGGCGACGCTCCGCCGCTGTTCGCTCAGGCCGCCGGCGCGCCGCTGCGCTATGTGGCCGTCCAACCGCTGACCGGCCAGTCCGAGGCGATCCTGGTTCCCAAGGACTCGACCCTGACGGGGGCCGAGCAACTGCGCGGCAAGCTCGTGGCCTTCACCAAGGGTTCGTCCTCGCATCTGCTGGTGGTCAAGGCCCTGGCCAAGGCCGGCCTTTCCCTGGCCGACATCCAGCCGATCCATCTGAGTCCGGCCGACGCCTCGAGCGCGTTCGCCACCGGATCGCTCGACGCCTGGGCGACCTGGGATCCCTACCTGGCCCTGGCCCAGCGCGACCAGGCGGCCCGGGTGCTGATCGACGGCTCGGCGGTGGCGCGCAGCGACGCCTTCCTGTTGGCGTCGGCCCGTCTGGTCGAGGACGCGCCGGCGGTGTTGGCCCGTGTCCTGGACGCTTTGCGCGTCGAGGCCGCGTGGGGCGCGGCGCATCGCCCCGACTTGATCCGCATCGTCTCGCAGGCCAACGGCCTGCCGCCGGAGATTGTCGCGGCGGGTCTGCGGCGCGGAAGGCTGGCGGTCGAGCCGGTCACCGCCGAGGTCGTGGCCCGCCAGCAGGCCTCGGCCGACATCTTCGCGAAGCTCGGCGAGATCCCCAAAACCATCAAGGTGGCGGACGCGGCCTGGACCGGATGGACGCCCCGATGACCCAGGATCCTCTACGCCTCTTCTGGTTCCTGCCCACAGCGGGCGATGGACCCTATCTCGCCTCGCAGGAGGGCTGGCGACCGGCGGAGATCGGCTACATGCAGGCCATCGCCCAGGCCGCCGACCGCCTGGGTTTCGAGGGCGTTCTGCTGCCGACAGGCCCGTCATGCCTGGATGGCTGGACTCTGGCTTCGAGCCTGGCGCCGTTGACCCGCGACCTGAAGTTCCTGGTCGCCCTGCGGCCGGGCGTGATCGCGCCGGCCTATGCGGCGCGTCAGGCCGCGGCGCTGGACCGGGTGCTGGGCGGGCGGTTGCTGCTCAACATCGTCACCGGCGGCAATCCCGCCGAACTGGCTCAGGACGGGGTGCATCTGAGTCATGGCGAGCGCTACGCCCAGACCGACGAGTTCCTGACGATCTGGCGCGCGGTCGCGCGTGGGGAACCGATCGACTTCAAGGGCGCGCATTATGAGATGCGAAGCCCGGGCGGCCTGACCTTCCCGTCGCTGCAGTCGCCGTATCCGCCGCTCTATTTCGGCGGTTCCTCGGGGGCCGGCGTCGAGGTCGCCGCCCAGCACGTCGACCACTATCTGACCTGGGGCGAGCCCCCCGAGGCGGTGGCCGAGAAGTTCGCCCAGGTCCGCGCGGCCGCCGCGGCGCGGGGGCGCACGGTGCGCTTTGGTTTACGCCTCCACCTGATCGTCCGCGAGACGGAAGGCCAGGCCTGGGAGGCCGCCGAGCGGTTGATCAGCAAGGTCACCGACGAGGCCATCGAGGCCGCCCGCCGGCGTCACGCCAGGCGCTCGGAGTCCGAGGGCCAGCGCCGCATGAACGCGCTGCACGGCTTTCGGCGCGACGCCCTGGAGATCGCCCCCAATCTGTGGGCCGGCGTGGGCCTGATCCGCGAAGGGGCGGGCACGGCCCTGGTCGGTGATCCGCAAACCGTCGCCGCTCGCTTGCGCGAATACCAGGCGGTCGGCGTGGAGACGGTGATCGCTTCGGGTTATCCGCACCTGGAGGAGGCCTACAAGGTCTCCGAGCTGCTGTTTCCCGCTTTGGGCCTGGATCGCAAGCGCGAGTCGGTGGGGCTGGTCGGGCGGGATTTCGTCAAGGACCTCAGCGTGCGGGCCAGCTAGATGACCGACTTGAGCGATGGTCAGGCAAGGACAGGACCGCTCGAGGCCCTGGCCGCGCGGTTCGAAGCGGCCTCGAGCACCTATGCGGAAGCCACGACATTACCCGCGATCCGGATTGGTACGTATTGAAGATGCAAGAGGAGTTGGGCGAGCTCACCCAGGTCTGGAATCTGTTGACGGGCCGGGGGCGGCCGCGCGGTCGCTCGGTCCAGGACCTGCGTTCGGCCCTGGCCGACGAGGCCGCCGATCTTTTAGGCCACGTGCTGCTGTTCGCCCATCGCCACGACCTGGACCTGGCGGCGGCCGTGGCGCGCACAAGTGGCGCTTCGACATCGATCCCTAAGCGACGGCGAGCAGGCTTTCCTGGCGCAAGGCGCGCTTGACGGACGGGCGAGCGAGAGCCCCGGCGGCCTTGGCGCTCCAGGCGGGATAGGCGGCGGTGTCGATCTGTCGGCGCTCGGCCCAACGCCAGATCACCAGGGCGTAGGCGTCGACGGCGCTGAAGCTCTCGCCCAGCAGCCAGGGGCCGGGGCCTTGGGCCAGGCGTTCGATGTCGGCCAGGGTGCGGTGAAAGCGGGCCTCGCCGGGCGTGGCCAGGGCGGCCTTGACCTCGTCGTCGTCGGCGAAGCGCTCGGGTCGGGCGATCTGCGAGAAGGCCACGTGCACCGTGCTGGCGAACCAGCTCATCACCTCGTAGGCGTGGGCCAGCTTCAGCGGGTCGGCCAGGGGCAAGAGCTCGCTGTGCGGATAGGCGTGGGCCAGGTAGGTGAGGATGGCCAGCACCTCGGTGACCGGCTCGCCGTCCACGGCCAGGGTCGGCACTCGGCCGCGCGGGTTGACCTTCAGATAGGCCGGCTGGCGCTGCTCGCCGGCCGCCAGGTCGATGCGGTGGACGTCGTAGGCGACGCCCAGTTCCTCCAGGACGATCAGCGGCGCGAAGGCCGAGGAGCCGGGGGCGAAATAGAGCTTCAGGGACATCGGGGGCGTTCGAGGGGAATGGACGGGAAAAGCGCGCCGTGCGCCGCTAGTTGACGATCTCGCCCGTGGGGAAGGCGACCAACTCCCCGGGGCTGGGCGCGGGCGCGGCCTGGACGCCGAGCTTGCCCAGCAGGCGACGTCGAATGGCCTGGAAGGCGGTGTCGGACTGGCGCGGACGCGCGAGCGTGATCCGCTCCTCGACGGCGATCTTGCCCTTGTCCAGCACCAACACCCGGTCGGCCAGGGCGATGGCCTCGTCGACGTCGTGGGTGACCAGCAGCACGGCCGGCTTGTGCTCGCGCCACAGCGACAGCACCAGGTCGTGCATCTTCAGCCGGGTCAGGGCGTCCAGGGCCGCGAACGGCTCGTCCAGCAGCAGCAGGGCCGGTTCGCGGACCAGGGCGCGGGCCAGGGCTGTGCGCTGAGACTCGCCGCCGGACAGGGTGGCGGGCCAGGCGTCCAGACGGTGGCCCAGACCGACTTCCTTCAGCGCCGCCTCGGCGCGGGTCCGGACATCGTTTTCCCGATTGTCCTTCAGGCCGAGCGCCACGTTGCGCCAGACCTTCTTCCACGGCAGCAGGCGGGCGTCCTGGAACACCACGGCGCGCGCGGCGGGCGTGGTGACGTCCTGGCCGCCGATCGGGTCCAGGCCGGCCAGGGTGCGCAGCAGGGTGGTCTTGCCCGAGCCGCTGGCCCCCAGCAGGGCGACGAACTCGCCCGGCGCGATGGTCAGGTCCAGGCCGTCGATGACCACGTTGTCGCCGAACCGGCGGGTGAAGCCCCGCAGGCGGACGGTGGGGGAGCCCATCGAGGCGGGCTCAGCGGGGCGTCGCGTCGGGCCTGGCGCGCTTCGCGCCCTTGGAGCTGGGCGAAACGAGGGTTCCTGAACCGACAAGGGCTGATCCTTTGCGACACGCGGCGTTTGGCGTCTCGCCACATGGCCCCGCGTGCGCGCCGCGCTCAATGGATTAATCCTCAGCCCGCTTATGAGCGGTGCTGAACGGGCGTGGCGATCTGCGGCGCAGCGCCGCAAGACGTCAGTTTATCTCAATTCCTACCGATTTGATCTGAATTGCGCCAAGCTCTCGCGACCGTCTTGATCACGTCCGGGGCCAAGCGTGGATCAGGATCGGAAAACAGCTTTTGTCGGAGTCTAGCGTTGAGGCCGTGACCGCGAGGCGATCGGGTCCGGAGACGGTCGGCGGCGTGGAGTGGCCGACGGTCGGGCTGGCGGCGGTGATCTACGGTCTGTGGGCCGCGGCGACCTATTTTCATGATCGACTGCCCTGGCCCGTTCTGGTCGTGGTTGGGGGATGGGCGATCGCCTGGCATGGCTCGCTGCAGCACGAGATCATCCATGGGCACCCGACGCGGTCGCGGCGGCTGAACACCGCCTTGGGCTTTGCGCCCTTGTCCTTGTGGCTGCCCTTCGAAATCTATCGCCAGACCCACCAGGCCCACCACGCCACCGAACAGCTGACCGATCCGGCGCATGATCCGGAGACGCGCTACCTGCCGGCCTCGGCGTCCCGGCTTCGGCGCGCCGCCGCGGCCCTACAAGCCACTCTGCTGGGGCGACTGGTTCTGGGGCCGGCCATCGAGATCGGCGGCTTCTGGCTGGACGAGATCGGCCGGGTGGGGCGGTGCGAACCGGGACGGCTGGCGCTGTGGTTGGGGCACGGACTGGCCGTCGGGTTGATCGTCGCCTGGCTCTGGCGCGTCTGCCACATGCCGCTCTGGCTCTACGGACTGTGCTTCATCTATCCGGGCGCCGCCCTGTCGCTGCTGCGCTCCTTCGCCGAGCATCGGGCCGATCCCACGCCCCGGCGCAGGGTCGCCGTCGTCGAGCGCGCGCCGATCCTGGGTCTGCTGTTCTTGAACAACAACCTGCACGCCGCCCACCATGATCGGCCAGGCGCGCCGTGGCATAGCCTGCCGGCGTTCTACGCCAAGGATCGCGAGCGCCTGCTGCGCGCCAACGGCGGCTTGGTGTATGACGGCTATGGCGAGATCGTTCGGCGCTTCCTGTTCAGGCGGCACGACCGCGCCGTCTATCCCGCCAGCGATGGAGCGTCCGCATGACCGCTAAGGCGTCCAGGGCGAGGGCGGCTCCAGCGCGGACCGTGGCCTCGGTCCAGGGCAAGGCCGCGCTTTCGATGTACGACCTGCCCGAACTGCACGCGGCCAACGACGCCCTTTGGTCGGCGATCTCGACGAGGCTGCGCGCACGCGGGCTGACCGGCGCGCCCGATCAGTTGACGCGCGACGTCCCCGCTGAGGTTCTCTGGACCCACCCCGACCTGATCCTGGCCCAGACCTGCGGTCTGCCCTTGGCCACCCGGCTGGAAGGGCAGGTTCAGGTGGTGGCCACGCCGCGCTACCGCGCCCGGGGATGCGAGGGGATCGACTATCGAAGCGCCGTCGTCGTGCGCGTCGATCATCCGGCCAATTCGCTGGACGACCTGCGGGGCGGGCGCTGCGCGGTCAACGACCTGCACTCCAACAGCGGCATGAACCTGCTTCGGGCCGAGATCGCGCCGCTGGCCCGGGGCAGGGCGTTTTTCAGCTCGGTGGCGATCACCGGCGGCCACCTGGCCAGCGCCATGGCCGTGGCCCGCGACGACGCCGATCTGGCGGCGATCGACTGCGTGACGTTCGCCCACCTGCAGCGTTGGCGGCCGCAGCTCGCCAAGGCGCTGCGGGTCCTGAACTGGACGGTGCGCAGTCCCGGCCTGCCGCTGATCACCAGCCTGGCGACGAGCCCAAGCCAGCTGGCGTCGCTTCGCGAGGTCCTTGCCGAGGCGGCGGTCGATCCGATGTTGCGGGAAGTCCGCGACCTGCTGCTGCTGGAGGGGTTCAGCGTCGCGCCCGCGGAGCACTATCGCGCCGTCCTTCGCCTGGCCGACATCGCTCGCGGTCTGGGCTATCCGCACCTGGCCTGAGGCCCTGAGCTGTTCTCGCGTTCCTTGATGTCATCCTTGCCGCGAGCGCTCGACGAGCTTTCCGCACCGTCCGACCATGCTGGTCGGTAGGGACGAGACTCAACCTTCAGGGGCGACCGGCGGCGGCAGCGTCTTGATCATCGGGAAACTGGGCTTGCCGTCAAAGGAGGTCGTCGGTCGACGTGTCGTCCACACCACGGCTGGCCTAATACCCGGCGATAGGATCGACGCGATCGAGCAGATCCTCGCCGCGCGCGAAGCGCCCTAGATTGTCGCCGACCTTCTCCAGAAAGACGTGCCGCACGAGGGTGTGATTGGAGGCGACGTGCGGGGTCAACCGCACCTTGGGATGGTTCCAGAGCGGATGGCCGGCGGGCAGGGGCTCGGGCTCGGTGACGTCCAGGGTCGCAAACCCCAAGCCGCCGGCGTCGAGAACGTCGATCAGGGCCCGGTGGTCGAGCACCGAGCCGCGGCCGACGTTGATCAGGTGCGCTCCGGGCTTCGCTTTGGCCAGGACCGCCGCGTCGATCAGGTTCCGGGTCTGGGCGGTGCCGGGCAAGGCGAGGACCAGGTGATCAGCGCTGGCGACAACCTCTTCCAGCGTGTCGAGCAGATGGACCTCCGACACCGCGCTGGGCGGATGACGTTGGCGGCGAACCGCGGTGACGCGCGCCCCGAGCGCCAGGGCCCGGCGGGCGACCGCCTGGCCGATCGCGCCAAATCCCACCAGACCGACCGTGGTCCCGGCCACGCGGCCGAGCGGAACATTGACCCATTGATCGGGCGACCTGGCGCGAACCGCATCCAGGTCCTTGGAGCGCAGATAGATCGCCGCGATCACATAGTCGGCGATCTCCTCGGACGCCACGCCGCGACCGCAGGTGACGAGCGGGGCTTCCAACAGCCAGGACGGATAGAAGTCGACACCGGCAGAGGCGCTGTAGACCCACTTGAGCCGGCCGGGCCAACCGGGCGGCCGCGGCAGATCCCTGGCGCCCCGCCAGGCGGGACTGGGCCGGGTGATCAGCACGTCGGCGTCGGCCGCCGTGCTCCACGGATCGGCTTCGGGCGCGGCGATCAGGGTCGGCGCGGAGGGATGGCGTTGAAGCTCCGCGTTGAAGCCGTCCTCCATCTGACTGGCGATGACGAGGCTCATGCGAAAACTCCGAGGCCGGCGCGGCCGGCGGCGACCAGGATGGTGTCGTTCTGCGGTGAATGGATCCGGCTGCACAGCACGTCGCGATAGTGCCGCTCCAGCGGGTTCTTGCGGCTGACGCCGGGATTGCCGGTCAGCTCCAGGCCGATCTCGACGGCGCGGATGGCGTTGCCGGTGGCGACGAACTTGATGAGGTTGGTCTGCACGGCGCTCAGGCTTTGGCCGGCGTCAGCCCGCGCGGCGGCGTCGCCGATCAGGGTGGCGTTGACCTGCAGCAGGGCCTCGATCTCGCCGAACTTCTCCTGGGTGCGGGGCAGGGTGGCCAGCGACGCGCCCAGATTGCTGGGGACGCGGTCGTTGAGCCAGGCGGCCAGCCAGTCGCGCGCGGCGCGGGCGACGCCGTCGTAGATCGTCGAGATCGCCAAGGCGTTCCAGGCTCCCTGAACGTTGTCGCCGAGCTTTGGCGCCCAGTCGGCCGGGGCGCGCACATCGACGGCGTGGTCGGCGGGAACGGGCGTGTCTTCGAACGCCACCTCGTGGCTGACGGTGGCGCGCATGCCCAGGTGATCCCAGGCCGGCAGGATGGTGATCCCGGGGCTGTCGGCGGCGACCAGGAAGTTGCCGACCCGGGGCGTCTCCTCGTCGGTCCTGGCCCAGACGGAGAACCAGTCCAGGCCCGTCGAGCCCGTCGAATAGATCTTGGTTCCGCTGATCGACCAGCCGTCGGCGGTGCGCCGGGCGATGGTCTTGGGCAGGCCGCCGCGCACCGGGGTGCCCAGCTCGGGTTCGACCCGCAGGCCGCCGATCAGCCCGCCGCCCGCTGCGGCCTGCCTGGCCAGGCGGCCGTAGATGTGGGCGGGCCAGGCGCGGCCACGATCAGGTTGAGCGTGGTGGGCATAGGTCATGAACAGGATCAGGGCCGTCGACGGCTCGCCCTTGGCGACCGCGCCCAGGACCCGCAAGGCCTCGGTCAGGCCTGCGCCGCCGCCGCCGTGCTCGGGCGCGACGGTAAGGCCGATCAGGCCCTCTTGCGCCAGGATATCGAAATTGGCGCGCGGGAACTCGGCGCTGCGGTCATAGGCCTCGGCGGTCTGAGCCAGGCGCCGGGTCAGGTCCTCGAGGCGGTCCGGATCAATTGGCGTGGCCGCGCGAGCGGCGGGCGCGAGGGCGACGGACATGGCGGTTACGCCTTTCGTTCGAGGATGGCGTTGAAGCGGTCGTCCCACAGAGGACGCACATCGACGGCCCTGGGGATCAGACCGGCGCCGGCGAAGACGTCGGCGACTTCCTGCTGCGAGGCGATCGCCGCCGCATCGACCGGGCGCAGCTCGTAGCTGGCGCTCTTGCGCGCAAACTGGTCACGGACATAGGCCAGCGGCACGCCGATCTCCTGGGCGATCGCGGCCGTCCATTCGTCCTGGTGGCCGGCGGCCCAGGCGTAGCCCTGGCGGGTGATCTGCAGGTATCGACCGATCAACTCGGACTTCTTCGTATCGGCCAGGGCGTCGACATGGGCCGAGACGATGTAATTGCCTGACAGGAAGCCGAGCGCCGTCTTGAGGATGCGCGCGCCCTGGGTCGCCAAGGCCCGCTGGATGGGAAAGCCGTAGATGGCCCAGGCGTCCAGAGCTCCGCTGGAAAAGGCCGCCGCGCCGTCCGCCACGCCCATGGCCACCGGGGTGATGTCCTTCCAGTCCAGACCCACCGAGCGCAGCATGCGGATCAGGAAATATTGTGAGGTCGTGGCCCGCACATAGCCGATGCGCTTGTCCTTCAGATCCGCCAGGGTCTGGATTTGCGAGCCCTTGGGCACGAGCACGACCTGGTTGTTGACGTCGCCGTGCAGTACGGCGATCTGCCGGAAGCTCTGTGTCGTGGAGGCCGCGGCGAACACCGGTGGGATCTCGCTCATGCCGCCGTAGTCCAGGGCCCGGCTGTTGAGCGCCTCGATGACCAGATGGCCGGATTCGAAGTGGGCGAAGTTGACCTTGAAGCCCGGGGTGGTGATGCCCGCCAGACGCTGAAGCAGCTCCTGATCGCCCTCGCCCCTACCGGTGACCGACACCCTCAGCACGGGCTCGGCGGCCTGTTCATGCCGGCCGCAACCGCTCAGGAGGAGTCCGCCGCCCAAGGCGAGGCCTCCGCCCAGCAGGAAGCGGCGGTTCCAGTTCGGCTCCGGCTCGCCCAAGGCCCAGGCTTGTCGCTCCAGGTCGGTCACGACACCGTCTCCACCGCCGAGGTGAGCACGGGGTAGTCGACATAGCCGGCCGCGCCGCCGCTGTAGAAGGTCGAAGGGTCAGGCGCGTTCCAGGGCGCATCGCGCCGCAACCGCTCGACGAGGTCGGGATTGGCGATGAATCCAGCCCCGAAGGCGACGAGGTCGGCGCGATCCTCGGTCAGCGCGGCCTGGGCCGAGGCGCGATCGAAGCCGCCGCAGACGATCAAGGGCGCGGCGAAGGCGGCGCGCGCGGTCGGGGCCATCCGCTCGGCCGGCGCGGTGGCGGCCGGCTCGACCAAATGCAGATAGGCCAAATCGCGCGCGGCCAGACGTTCGGCGACATGGCGGGTCAGGAGTCTGGGCGCGGCGTCCCGCGTGCCGTCAGGATGAGGATGGGGCGAAAGACGAACGCCGACGCGATTGGAGGGCCAGTGAGCGGTTGTCGCTTCGACGATCTCAAGCAGGAAGCGGGCGCGCCCCTCGACGCTGCCGCCATAATGGTCGTGACGCTGGTTGGCGCCGTCGCGTAGGAACTGATCGATCAGATAGCCATTGGCCGCGTGAATCTCGACGCCATCGAAGCCCGCTCGGCGGGCGTTGGCGGCGGCCGCGCCGAAGGCCTCGACAGTGCGCGCGATCTCGTCAAGCTCCAGGACGCGCGGCACGGGAAAGGGTTTGGGGCCCTGGGGCGTGGCGAATTCGGCGCGCGCGGCGATCGCGGAGGGGCCGCCTGGCCAGCTCCCCGTGGGCAGCAAGGCGGGGTCGGCCTTGCGCCCCAGGTGAAAAAGCTGCTGAAAGATGCGTCCGCCGGCCTCGTGCACGGCGTCCGCCACTTTGCGCCAAGCGGCCACCTGTCCTTCGGTATGGATCGCCGTGCCGCCTCGCCGACTGACGCTGTCGGCCGAGACGTGAGTGGCCTCGGAGATGATCAGGCCCGCGCTGGCCCGTTGGACATAATATTGCGCCACCAGGGCGGTGGGCTCGCGCGAGGCGGGCTCTCCGCGCGCCCGGCCCAGCGGCGCCATGACAATGCGGTTGGGCAGGACCAGCCCGCCCAGCGTGAGGGGTTCGAACAGCGGCATCGACCGGAGCCTATTCGGCGGCGATCTTGTCGGGACCGGCGGCCCAGCGATGCTCGGGGACGGGCAGGCCCAGGTGGCCGCGCAGGGTGTCGTGCTCGTACTCGGTGCGGAACAGGCCCTTGGCTTGCAACAGCGGCACGACCTTGTCCCGGAACTGGGCGAAGACGCCGGGCTTGTCGACGCGCAGGATAAAGCCGTCGACGGCGCGGCCGACGAACCAACGCTCGATCTCGTCGGCGATCGTCTGGGGCGAACCGACGAAGTCCGAACGCCAGCGCCCGAACCGCTCGGCGGTCTGGCGCAGCGTCAGTTGCTCTTCCTGGGCGATCCGGACGATGCGCTCGGCGCGGCCCTTGTAGCTGTTGAGGCTGAGATTGCTGACGTCCGGGAACGGCCCGTCGATCGGGTACTTGCGGAAGTCGTGGTAGTTGAAGGCCCGGCCCAGCTCGACGAGCGACTTTTCGATCTCGCGGCTGCCGGCTTGGGCCTCGGCGATCGCCTGGGCCTCTTCGTCGGTGTCGGCGATGATCGGCGCCAGGCCGGGCAGGACGCTGATATGATCGGGATCGCGGCCCAGGGCGGCGGCGCGGGCCTTCAGGTCGGCATAGTATTCGACGGCTTCGTCAAAGGTGTCGACGCCGGCGAACACGCCCTCGGCGATCCTGGCGCCCAGGTCACGGCCCGGACCGCTGACCCCGGCCTGGAAGATCACCGGCTGGCCTTGCGGCGAACGCGACAGGGCCAGCGGCCCGGCGACCGAGAAGAACTTTCCCTTGTGGTTCAGGGCGTGCTGCTTGGTCTTGTCGAGGAACACGCCGGCGGCCTTGTCGCGCGGGAAGGCGTCGTCCTCGTAGCTGTCCCACAGGCCCTGGACCACGTCGACGAACTCGCCGGCCCGCTCGTAGCGTTCGCCGTGCTCGAAGTGCTCGTCGCGGCCATAGTTCTTGGAGGCGCCTTCCAGGCCCGTGGTCACCACGTTCCAGCCGGCGCGGCCCTTGCTGATATGGTCCAGCGAACCGAACTGGCGGGCCACATTGTAGGGCTCCCAGTAGGAGGTGGTCAGGGTGCCGACCAGGCCGATCTTCGACGTCGAGACCGCCACGGCCGACAGCAGGGTCAGCGGCTCCAGGCGATTGAGGAAGTGGGGCGCGGTGTCGGGGGTGATGAACGGGCTGTCGACGATGAACACCAGGTCGAACTTGGCCGCCTCGGCCAGGCGGGCGTTGTCGATGTACCAGTTGATGTCGATGCTGGCGTCGCCGGCCAGGGCGGGGTCGCGCCAGCTGGTATGATCCATGCCGACGCCGCCCAGGATGGCGCCGAGCTTCAGTTGCCGGGTGGGTTGCTGCGTCATGTCGAGGTCCTCGGATGGAGGCTCGACGCTACGGCGCGCGCGAGGCGACCGATAACGAGCAGTGCTGAACTGAAGGTTTTGAGATGTTCAAGGCGGCGAGGAAAACCCCAGTCATTACAGGCGGCGCGGGGTTTTCTCTTGCCGTTGAAAGGAAAATTGCGGGCTGGCGACTGGTCAATAGTTGATGACCTTTGGCGTGCCGCCGCCGGCGGCGATGGTCTCGCCGTTGATCGCCCCGCTGAGCGGCGAGGCCAGGACGGCGACCAGCCAGGCGATCTCCGAGGCGTCGACGATGCGGCCGATGGTGTTGCCCGCCGCGATCTTCGCCTCGGCCTCGGGCGTGGTCTTCTCGGTGCGCGTGCCGCACGGATGGATGACATTGGCGGTGACGCCGTGGGGACCCAGTTCGTCGGCGAGGTTCTTGGTCAGGGCCGAGACGGCGACGTTGCGGATCGAGGCGACGTAGTGGCCGGTGCCGCGCGCCGCCAGCCCGCCGATGTTGATGATCCGACCCCAGCCGCCGGCGACCAGATGCGGCGCCAGAGCCTGGGCGGTGCGCAGATAGCCGGCGACCTTGATGTTGACGTCGTCGAGCACCGCCGCGCCGGAAGCCTGGGCGATGGTCGCGGCGGGCGCGGCGCCGCCGGGCGTGGCGGCGTTGTTGACCAGGATGTCGATCCCGCCCAGTTCATAGATCGCCTGCTCGACCAGGGCCCGGACCGAGGCGTCGTCGCCGGTGTCGGCGACTAGCGGCACGATGCGCCGTCCCGTGGCGTCGGCCAGCTCCAGGGCGGTGAGGGTCAGGGCGTCGAGGCTTCGCGCGGCGATGGCGACGTCGACGCCCTCGTTGGCCAAGGCCAGGGCGATGGCCTTGCCGATGCCTCGGCTGGCCCCGGTGACGAGGGCGCGTTTGCCGGTCAGTTGCAGGTCCATGGCGGTGTCTCCGGTTCGAAGCGATGAAGAAAAAACGAGGCGGCCCCTCGCGCGACAAGGGACCGCCTCTGCGTCGGCCTGGGAAAGGGGAGCCAACCCGGCCGACGCGTTCGAAGGCGCGGCTAGAAGCTGTAGGTCAGCCGGCCATAGTAGTAGCCGCCGTTGATCCCGAAGGCGGAGAAGCTGGGATAAAGCGCCACGCCCGGATTGCCCGCGGCGATCGAGGCGGCGGTCCCGGCCTTGTTGAGCCCGTCGGGATAGACGTCGAACAGGTTGTTGGCGCCCAAGGCCCCGCGCAGGGACGGGGTGATCTTGTAGGCCAGCTCCAGGTCGGTGATCAGGTGGGTCTTGATCTTGTCCTTGAAGTACGAGCCGTTGACGTTGGTGTAGCTCCAGGCCGGGCCATAGACCGTATTGACCAGGTTCACCGTCCACTTGCCGCTGGAATAGAGGCTGGTCAGATTGACCTTGTAGCGCGGCGCGGCGTGCTCGAGGTTGGCGATGGCCGTCTGGTCGAAGAGAGCCGACCCGGCCAGGCCAGCCGGCGGCGCGGCGATCCGGGTGACCTTGGTGGTGTTGATGTTGGCGCCCAGCGTCCAGTCGATCTTGCCGTGGTCGCCCAGATCCGTCCACGTCGAGGCCAGGAACTCCACGCCCCGGGTGCGGGTGTCCAGGCCGTTGGTGAACAGGTTGATGCCGGTGGTGCCGACGCTGGGATCGAGCACGTTGCCGTTGGCGGCGATGGCGTTGGTGATCGCGGCGTTGACGACCGCGCCGCCGATCTTGCCGTAGAGCGCGCCGCTGCCGACGATGCGATTGTCGATCTTGATCTGGTAGGCATCGATCGTCAGCGTCACCCGGTCGATGGGCTCGGCGACGATCCCGATGCTAAGGTTCTTGGACTTTTCAGGCTTGAGGCCGTTGAGGCCCAGGAGCCGCGCGCCGGCCGAGTTGGGGGCCAGTTGGACGAAGGCCGTGGTCGGCGAGACGTTGGTGGCTGAATAGTTGAGCTCGGCCAGGGTCGGAGCGCGGAAGCCCGTGCTGGCCGTGCCGCGCAGGGCGAAGGCCGGGGTGAAGTCGTAGCGGCCGGTCAGCTTGACGATGTCGGTCGAGCCAAAATCACTGAAGTGCTCGTGGCGGCCGGCCAGGTCCAGCTGGAGGTTCTCGATCGGCGAGGCGGCCAGGTCGACATAGGCCGCCCAGCTGTCGCGCTCGTGCTTGCCCGCATCGGTCAGGGCGAAGCCCGGATAGGACTGAGACCCCGACTTGTAGCGCGAGGCCGGGTCGCCCGCCTTGATCTCGTAGCTCTCGTCGCGCTGCTCCAGGCCGAACGCGACGTTGAGCGGCGTGGCCCAACCGACCGTGAACTCACGGCTGACATCCAGGTTGTTGGTCCATTGGGTGGAGATGAAATCGCCGGCGTGGAACTGGGTCGGGGTGGCGCCCGTGTCGGCGAACAGTTGCAGGTTGGCCGAGTTGCGCACCCTGATCTCGTGGTCGTCCTTGCCGTAGGTCGAGGAGAGATCGAAAGCCCAGCCGCCGAAGGCCTGGCCCTTGACCCCGCCGGTCAGGGCCAGGTCCTTCTCAAGGGTCTCCAGGCGCGGGCTGAAGCCGGCCGGATAGACCGTGGGGATGCGGTTGGGCAGGCGATAGTTCTCGTAGGCGGTGGCCTTCTTCTGGCCGTAGGTGCCGAAGCTGTAGATCTCCAGGTTTTCGCTGGGCTTCAGGCCCGCCGAGAACGCGCCGACGTTGAGCTGAACCCGTGCGTCGCCGGCGATCTTGTTGGCGTAGGGATAGTCCTGGATGATCGTCGGCCAGGTCGGGTTGGCCGCCACGACCGAGCTTGCGTTGATCCGCGCGTCCGGCGCGCTGCGCAGGCTGAAGTCATGGAAGCGGTTCTCGAAGGTCAGGTTGACGTAAGCGTTGTCGGCGGGCGCGAAGCCGATATTGGCCGACAGGCTGGAGGTCTCGCCGTCGCGCTCGTAGTAGGAGCCGCCGGTGGCCGAGATCTCGCCGCCGTGGTTGTCATCCTTGAGGATGATGTTGATGACCCCGGCGATGGCGTCGGTGCCGTATTGGGCGGCCGCGCCGTCAGTCAGCACCTCGACGCGCGAGATGCCCGCCACCGGGATGAAGTTGAGGTCGGCCGCCGCCGAGCCCTGATAGGCGCCGGCCAGGACGGCGAGGTTGGCGGTGGTGTGGCGGCGCTTGCCGTTGATCAGCACCAGGGTCTGGTTGGCGCTGGTGCCGCGCAGGCGGGCCGACAGGGTCAGGTTGGCCGCGTCGCCGCCGAAGGCCTGGGCCGTGAACGACGGGGCCAGGTTGCTGAGCGCCAGGCGCAGGTCCGACTGGCCGGTGCGGGTCAGGGCGCCGCTGTCGACCACCTGGACGGGCGCGGCGCTGTCGACGGCCCGCACGCCGGTCTGGCGGGTGCCGGTGACGATCACCGCGTCGATGGTGGTGGCGTCGGCGGCGGGCGCGTCGACCGCCGAGGCGGATGCGGCGTCGGCTGCTTGGGCTTGAGCCGCCAAAAGCGCGGCCGAAAGGGCGAGCGCCGAGGCGCCCCAAAGCTTACTGGTCATCGTCTATCCCCCGGTTGGTTTTGTGGTTGGTGGATGCGTGTTCGGCCTTGGGAGCGGCCCCGCCACGCCCGCGGATCAGGGCGCGCGGGCGGCGACGACTTCGATCTCGACCAGGGCGCCCGGGGCGACCAGGCCGGCGACCTTGACGGTGCTGCGGGCGGGCTTGTTGGGTTGCTCGGTCGTGCCGAAGCGCTGGGTCCAGGCGGCGTTGAGGCCGGAAAAATCGATCTCGCCGCCCTTGGCCGGATCGCCGACCAGGAAGACCGTGGCCTTGACGACATCGGCCAGGGTCAGGTTCTCGGCCTTCAGGGTGGCTTCCAGCTTGTCGAGCACCGAGCGGGTCTGGGTTTCGGTCGTGCCGGGCGCGGCTCTGTCGGCGATGGTCGGCAGGGCGCCGCTGAGGAACACCAGGGTGGAGCCGGGCGGGGCGGTGACGGCCGGCGAGATGGCGATCGGGCCGGCGGACGGCGCGCGCTTGATGTCGGCGGCGTGGGCGGCGGCGTGACCGCCGATAAGGCCAAGGCTGGAGACCAGGGCGGCGGCGAGCGTGGTGCGGCGGGTCATGACAAGTCTCCGGTCAGTGGGGGGCGGCGAGGCGGTCGGCGCGGACGCGGTCGGCGATCAGGCCGACGGTGCGGCGGGCGGCGGCGACGCCGCCTTCCTGCCAGCTGGGCAGTTGGGAGAGGTGCGCGCCGCTGAGGAACACGCGGCCCTGGGGTCTATTGAGCAGGGCGTAGGCGGCCGGGTCGTTGCCGTCGGCCTCCCAGTGGATCCAGGGGCCCAGGTTGAAGGCCTGGCGGTTCCAGTCGATGACCAACGGCGCGGCCAGGTCCTTGCCGTGGCCGGGATGGAGCTTGTCGACGGCGGCGCGCGACAGGGCGATCTGCTCGTCGAAACTGCGCGCCTGGAAGGCGCGGGCGGCCCCCATGACCGTATAGGCGCCGACCAGCAGGCCGCGCGGCTGGTTGAAGCCGGCGCTGGGGTACCAGACCAAGGTGGTCTCGCCGCCGACGAACGACAGGCCGCCATAGATCTGCTGGTCTTCCCAGAAGCGCGGGGCGTCGAAGGCGACCTTGCTGGCGTTGTCGTACCTCGCGCCGGCGATCGCGGTCTTCACCTGGGCGGGCAGGTCGCTGGCGATCTTGACCAGGATCGGCAGGGGGAGGGTGACGACCAGGTAGTCGGCGGTCAGCTTGCGGGCCGCGCCGGTGCGGCGGTCGCGGACCGCCACCTCGGCGGCCTTGTCGGTTTGGCGCAGGGCCGTGACCTCCGCGCCCAGGATCGGCGGGGTCTTCAGCGCCTTGGCCAGGGCCTTGGGGATGGCGTCCATGCCGCCGGTCGGCTCCAGCATGGTGGCCTGCATGAGGATGTTGTCCTCGAACAGGGCGTAGGGCAGGGCCTCGTCGGCCAGCAGGTCGCGCAGCGGCAGGGGCGGACGGGCCACGCCCTTCTGGTCGGCGGCGCCGGGATAGGTGAGATAGCCGGAGCGCTCGGAGCCCTTGTAGGCGCCGCCGGCGTCCAGATCGCCGTAGGTCTTCAGGAAGCTCAGCAAGGCCTGGCGGTCGTCGGCGGTCAGGTCCTGATCCAGGGCGCCGCCGCGCGTCGCCTTGGCCAGCAGCTCCGAGAGGCCGCCGCGCAGGTCGTTGACCGCCTGACGCTGCTGGATGGGCTTGCCGCCGAACGCCTTGTCCGATTGCAGCAGGCTGGAGCGGCTGGAATTGACCTCGACCTCCAGCGGCACGTCCAGGGCCTTGGCGTAGGACAGCACGCCCTGATGATGGCTGGGCAGGCGGGCGGGGCCGGCGTTGAAATAGAGGCCCTTGGAAAAGCCCGCCGTCTGGGTGGGGCGATCGAGGGTCTCGACGGTGTCGCCGCCGCGGATTGTCCAATTGCGCCCGCCGACCCGCTCGCGGGCCTCGACGACGGTCACCGAGAAGCCGGCGCGTTCCAGTTCGTAGGCGGTCACCAGGCCGGCGACGCCGGCGCCCAGGACCAGGACCGAACGTCCCTGGCCTAGATCGCGCGGCGGCGGCGCGAAGTCCTTGGCGAAGGCGGTGGAGGTCAGGCCCAGGCCCTGCAAGGCCGCGTAGCCGGCGGAGAAACCGCCCAGCGCGAAGGCGCGCGACACGAACAAGCGACGACTGATGCCCAAAGCCACTGACCCCCACGATCAAGGCGCTCCCGAGAAAGCGGCCGCCGCGTGAGCGGCGGCCAGTTGGACGCGGAAGGTCGCCAGAAAACTCGAAGGCCCGGATCGCTCGAGGCCTTGCGAGGCCTCATTGCTGCGGTGCGATAGCGGACATGGATACGTAGAAAAACTAAACAGGAGTCGCCCGGAATCTGGACGATTTTGCCAGCTTGTCAAATTTATCGCGCTTAGTGATTGAATATAAAGGCGTATTGATTTTTATTTCAGGCTAAAATTGAGTCAAAATGGACGAATGAATATTGTTAAAGTCCACTATTTTTGGACGATAATTGACTTGTATAAATGGTAATATTGAGAATTTGCAATATCAATCTTCTCCATTTTGCGGTGCTTATGCCTTTAACGTCTGGCCTCGGCCTCCACCGCCTTGAAGACGCGCAGGTAGTTGCCGCCCCACAGCTTGTCGATGTCGGCTTCGCTGTAGCCGCGCGCGACCAGTTCGGCGGTGACGCCGGCGGCCTCGCCCTCATTGGCCCAGCCGACCACGCCGCCGCCGTGATTGAAGTCGGACGACAGGCCGACATGGTCGATTCCGATGCGTTTGACCGCGTAGTCGACGGAATCGACCAGGTCCTTGACCGTGGCCTTGGGCAGCAGGGCGTTGACGGCATGGACATAGTCCAGGCGATGCTCCGGCGTCAGGACGTCGGCCCCGTCCGAGGTCTTGGCGTAGACGGCGGGCAGACCGTACCGGACACGAAGCGCGGCGACCTTGGCCGGGAAATCCGGCCCGGGATTGACCAGGTAGGGTCCGAAGGCGACGACCTGGACGACGCCGCCGTTGGCCTTGATGGCGTCGAGCTCGGCGTCCGACAGGTTGCGCGGTGCGTCGACCACGCCCTTGACCCCCGAATGGCTGGCCACCACCGGCGCCCGGCTGAGCTTCAGGGTCTCGAAGACGCCGTCCGGCGTCAGTTGCGAGACGTCGATGATGACGCCCAGGTCGTTGAGCTTGGCGACCGCCGCCTTGCCCAAGGGCGAAAGCCCGCCCCATTCGACCTTGGGCTCGCCGCTGGGCCTGGAGGAGTCGGCATAGGCGTTGTTGCCCGCATGGACGAAGCCGAAGCTGCGCACGCCGGCGCGGTAGTAGGCGTCGATCGGCTCAAGGCTTTCCCCGAACGGATAGGCGTTGAGGAAGCCGACGATGATCGCGTGCTTGCCGGCCCTGGCGGCGGCGATCACGTCGTCGGACGACCTGGCCAGCACCGTGCGGTCCGGGTAGCGCTGGGCGATGGCGGTGATCGCCGCCAGCTTGGCGTCGGCGTCCTGGCGGGCCTTGGCGTAGCCTTCCGGCGTGCGCGGGCCTTGGGGCACGAAGACGGCAAGAACCGCCACGTCGACCTGGCCGCGCTCCAGCTTGGGCAGGTCGATCTGGCCGTCGCCGTCCACGCCGAAATCCTTGCCGCCGACGCCCAGATCCTGCGGAACGTCCACATGGCTGTCGAGCACCAAGGCGCGCTGATGAATGGCCGCGGGGTCGGGCTGGGCGGCCAAGGCGGCGGGGCTGGCCAGGGCGATGAGGGCCGCCGAGGCCAGCAGAAAGAGCTTGGTCATGATGTCCTCCGTGGGCGGATGTCGTGCTACGCCGGGAACAGCGAGGTGTCGGCCAGGGCGGCGGCGTTGACGCTCCTGGGCAGCAGGCCGGCCTGGAAGAAGGTGTCGGCCACGGTTTGGAGCTTGGCGATCGCGACCGGGGTGACGGGCGTCAGGATCGGATTTTCGCGCTCGACCAGCAGCTTGGCCGCGCCCAAAGGCGCGCCGGTGACCTTGGTGAAGACGGCGGCGTACGCGTCCTTGTGGCTGTTGGCCCAGGCGTTGGCGGCCGCGAACTGCGCCAGCGCGTCGGCGATGGCCTTGCGCTTGACCGGCGAGGCCAGGGCCCGGGTCGAGGCGGTGATGAAGCCAAGGCCGGTGTTGATGCCCACGCCGTCACGCAGCACCCGCGCGCCGCGATACTCCGCCAGGGCCTGGTAGAGGCCGAAGGTCGCCCAGACCTCGATCTTCCGGGCGTCGAACGCGGCCTGGGCCTCGCCGGGCAGCAGGAAGCCGATCGTCACATCGGAGAGCTTCAGGCCAGCCTCCTTGAGGGCGCCGAGCAGCAGGTAGTGAGCGACGCTGCCGCGCGCCGAGGAGACGATGACGTTGCGCCCCTTCAGGTCATGCACGGTCTTGATCGGCGAGTCCGGGTGGACCAGCAGGGCCACGCCCTTGCCCGAGGACTGGCTGGCCGCGACCAGCTTGATCGGCACGCCGGCGGCGGCCGCCGCCAGCACCGGGGTGTCGCCGGCCGGGGCGGTGTCGACGGCGCCGGCCATCACCGCCTCGAACAGCGGCGCGGCGCCGGCGAAATTAGCCCAGCGGAACGCATAGGGCCGGTCCTTCAGCAGGCCCGCGGCCTCGACCTTGGCGCGGGTCAGGTTGGCCTGGTCGCCCAGGACCAGGACCTCGTCGGGCGTCCGGCCGCCGCAGGCCGAGAGCAGGGCGCCGGCCAGGCCCGCGCCGAGCACGCCGCGACGGGAGAGGTGGTCGATCATCGGATCTCCGATCAGAAGCTGTAGCTGAGACGGCTGTAGTAGAAGCCGCCCTGGGGGCTGAACGGCGCGCTGCCGTAGAGGGCGCTGCCGGCGCTGTCGGGGATGGCGTTGGGGCTGGGGCGCACGTCGAGAAGGTTCTCCGCGCCCACCGTCAGCTTCAGCTTCGGCGTGAGGTCGGCGCTGAGCGCTAGGTCAGTGATCCACTTGGCGCCGAACCAGCGGTCTCCGGTCGGCAGGTCGGCAATGGTCGCCACCTTGCCGTAGCGGGTGATGCGCAGGGTCACGCTGAACGGGCCGCGGCTCCAGTCGGCCCCCAGGGCCAGCTTGGTCTTGGGGAAGGCGTCGGTGAGATTGCCCTGGGCGCTGCGCGAGAAGCGCACCAGGTTGCCGCCGGCGTTGGGGCCGAGATTGGCCAACTCGGAGGGATTGGCGGCGATGTCGGTGATCTTGGTCTTGTTCCAGGCAAAGCCCAGGGTCCAGCGGACGGAGCCGAGATCGGCCAGGGACTGGCGGTAGTCGGCCACGACATCCAGGCCGCGGGTGCGGGTGTCGATGGCGTTGGTGTAGTACTGGACCCACTGATTGCCGTCGAAGCCTTGCGAGACCAGCAGGGCGCTGACCGCCGGACCATAGAGGGAGCTGGTCTTGGTGATCCGGTCCTTGATGGCGATCTGGTAGGCGTCGGCGGTCAGGGTCACGGGGCCCTGAGTGAAGGTGAAGCCCAGGCTGTAGTTGACCGACTTCTCCGGCTTCAGCGGTTCGGAGCCCAGGGCCAGGGCCAGGGGAGAATTGACCCGCGCCACCTTGACCTTGGTGGTGACCGGCGTGCCGTCGCTGGCCGCCTGCACCCGGTTGTCGGTCTGCGAATAGATCAGCTGCGGCAGGGACGGGGCCCGGAAGCCGTTGCTGATCGTGCCGCGAAACGCGAAGGCGGGGGTGAAGTCGTAGCGCGCCGTCAGCTTGCCGCTGAGAGTGTCGCCGGCGCTGTCGTCATAGTGCTCGGCCCGGCCGGCCGCGCCGAGGAACAGCTTGTCGGAGACGTCCAGGCTGGTTTCGACATAGGCCGCCACGCTGTCGCGATTGACCTTGCCGGCGTCCTCGGGCGAGGCGGTGGTCACCGCCTGGGCGCCGATCGAGGCGTACTGTCCCGCCAGCGGGCCGGTGGAAAAGCGATAGCCGCCGTTGGCGGTGGCGGCCAGCTCACCAGCCTCGATCTCGTACTCCTCGAAGCGGTGCTCGGCGCCGAAGGAGACCTGCAGCGGCGCGCGCAATCCTAAGTCCACCGCGCGGGTCAGGTCGAGGTTGTTGGTCCACTGGGTGAAGCGGTTGACGTAGAGCTTGTCGAAGCTGGTTGGTCCGGTCGGGCCCAAGGAAGGATTGAGCGTCAGGTCGCTGGAGCCCTTCACGCGGTCGCGCGAGAAGGCGGTGCTGAGGTCGTAGTCCCAACCGGCCACGGTTCCGCGTCCGCCGAGCACGACCTGGTAGTCGGTCTCGTCGATGTTGAGGATCGGGAAGAAGCCGTCCGGGAAGATCGAGGGGATGTCGTTGACGGTGTTGGGGCGGCGCAGGAAATTGTACATCGCCGCCTGACGCACGCTGGCCGTGGCCTGGGCGTAGGCCGTGACCTCGCCCAGCGGCAGCTGCGCGTTCAGCGCGGCGTTGGCGGCGTTGAGCTTGGGGTTGCCGTTGAGTTGGCCGACATGGTCCCAGCCGGCTTCGCGCGGATCGGGCGCGCCGCCGGGCAGGGGGAAATAGAGGGTCCCGGTGGCCGGGTTGTTCCAGGTGGCGCGCTGCTGGCTGCGGGCGTCCAGGCTGAGGTGGACGAAGCCGCCATTGGTCCCCAGTGCGAAGCCGTGGTCGATCCCGATCTTGCCGACCGCGCCGTCGCCGGCGTAGAGCCCGCCCAGGCTGACATAGGCTCCGCCGCCGCTGGCCGAACTCTTGAGGACGACGTTGATCACCCCGGCGATGGCGTCGGAGCCGTATTGCGCCGCCGCGCCGTCCTTGAGGACCTCGATGTGGTCCACGGCGCTGATGGCGATCAGGTCCAGATCGACGGGATTGGCGCCGCTGTTGTCCTGGGCCGAGGAGCTGAGCATGGCGCTGTTGTGGCGGCGCTTGCCGTTGACCAGCACCAGGGTGTAGGCGCCGCTGAGGCCTCGGTTGGTCAGGGGGCGGAAGATGGTGTTGTGCGCCACGCCTGTCACCGTCGAATAGGTGAACGAGGGCAGGAGCTGGGCCAGCGCCTCCTTGAGGTCCGCGCGGCCGGTCTCGGCCAACTGCTTGCCGCTGATGATGTCGATGGGCGCGGGACTGTCGGCCACCGTCCGCTGCGCGCCGCGCACGCCCAGGGTGACGACCAGGCTCTCGACCTCGGTGGCGTCGCCTGGAGCCGCCGCGACGGCGGCGGGCGAGGCGGGCTCCGCGGCCTGGGCGTGGGCGACGAGCGCCAAGCTCGAGGCGGCGGCCAGCAGGGTCAAATTCAAACGTTCGGCGAGCATGCAAATCCCCCGGGTAAACAGGCGGCGGATTTGCTGGGCATTTCAGACTTGAGCAAAGAGAGAATAAGCGAGATCTGAAATAGGTATTCTACAATCAAGCGTTGAAAATATACTTCATTATATGGGCTAATTTCGGTAGTTTAACTCAACAAATAAGATCATTGACGATTGCTCGTTTGGTGCGGGGGTAGGGCGTTGCGCTAGATGCGGCTTCCAGCAGTGGAGGCTCATATGGCGGACGGTTTCATTCCCGGTGTCGAACCCATCCGGCACAAGGTCAGCGACGACGAATGGCGCGTGCGCGTCGATCTGGCCGCGCTCTATCGTCTGGCGGCGCTGGAGGGGTGGGACGACCTGATCTTCACCCACGTCTCGGCGCGCGTGCCGGGACCCGAGCACCACTTTCTGATCAACCCCTACGGCCTGCGGTTCGGGGAGGTCACCGCCTCCAGCCTGGTCAAGATCGACCTGGACGGCAATCTGGTCGAGCCCAGCGCCTACGGCATCAACTATGCCGGCTTCGTCATCCATTCGGCGATCCACGCGGCGCGCGAGGACGCCCACTACGTCATCCACTTCCACACCGACGACGGCATCGCGGTCTCGTCGCAGAAGGAGGGGCTGCTGCCGCTGAACCAGCGCTCGCTGGGCGTCATCCCGCGGCTGGCCTATCACGACTACGAAGGCGTGGCCCTGCATCTGGACGAGCGCGAGCGGCTGGTGGCGGACCTGGGCGACAAGACGCTGCTCCTGCTGCGCAACCACGGCACCCTGGCCCTGGGCGCCTCGCCCGGCGCGGCGTGGCTCGGCATCTATCAGTTGGAGAAGGCCTGCACCGCGCAGATCCGCGCCCTCAGCGGCGGCCGCGACGGCGTGCTGATCGCGCCCCAGGCGGCCCAGGAGGAGGTGGCCCGATTGGTCGCCGGACAGGGGCGCGGCACGAGCGATCGGGCCAGCACCGCCGACCTGGCCTGGGCCGCGCTGCTTCGCCGCGTCGACCAGGAGTCGCCCGGCTACGATCGCTAGGGAGCCCGGCGCGCGGCGCGAGCCGCGCCTCTCGTCGCCGTCATGAAGCCGATAGCGCCCCGCGCCTGTCCGCCAGGCCGCTGGGTTCGTCCTGCGGCCGCGTTCATTCCGAGACCCCGTGTTCTTGCCCCGTCTTGTCGAGCGATCCCCGGCGCCAGCCTACCTGATCCCATTGGTCATCGGCTTGGGCCTTTTGATGCAAGGCCTGGAAGGGACGGCGATCGCCACGGCCTTGCCAACCATGGCCCGAGCCTTGGGCGAGAGTCCGGTTCGGCTCAATCTGGCGATCAGCGCGTACATGCTCAGCGTGGCGGTGTGCATCCCCGTCAGCGGCTGGATGGCCAATCGATTTGGCGCGCGCAACGTGTTCTGCGCCGCCATGGCCCTCTTCGCCCTGTCTTCGACGCTGTGCGGCCTGTCGAGCAGTTTGCCTCAACTCATCGCCGCGCGGATTCTGCAAGGCGTCGCCGGCGCGCTGATGACGCCCGTGGGGCGGGTTGTCCTTCTACGCGCCACGCCCCGCGAGCAGATCGTCCAGGCCATGTCGATCCTCACCGTGCCGGCGGTTCTGGGGCCGATCATCGGACCATTGGTCGGCGGGCTGATCGTCGAGGCGGCGTCATGGCGATGGATCTTCTTTCTGAGCGCGCCCGTGGGCTTGGCCGGGGTGATCGCCGCCATCCTGATCATTCCAGACCTAGGCGGCGAGCCGGCCGGCCCTTTGGACTTGAGAGGCCTGGCCATGGCCGGCGGCGGCGTGGCCGCGCTGGTGTCGGCCTTGGGCGAGGTGGGCCAATCCAACTGGCCGCCCTGCGCCATCGTCGGCGGGGTGACGCTTGGAGCCCTGTCGCTGCTGGCCTACGCCAGCCATGCTCGGCGCGCGCGCGCGCCCGTTCTGGACCTGTCGCTGCTGCGGTCGCCCCCCATGCAGGTCGCCATACTCGGCGGGGGGATCTGGCGGGTGGCCATGGGCGCCTCGCCGCTTTTGCTCGTGTTGCTGTTGCAGGTCGGCTTTGGGTTGCCGCCTCTGAAGTCCGCCGTGATCTCGTTCGCCGGCGCGATGGGCGCTCTGCTGATGAAGGGGCCGGCGACCCTGCTGCTGCGACGATACGGGTTTCGGCGCGTCCTGATCGTCAATGGCGTGCTGACCAGCGTTCTGTTGGGCGGCATCGGCCTGTTTCAAGCGTCAACGCCGCACGCGATGATTTTCGGATTGCTGTTGATCGGCGGCTTTCTTCGCTCTCTGCAGTTCACCGCTCTGGGGACGCTTTGCTATGCCGATGTTCCCGACACGGCGTTGGGCGGCGCAAGCGCGCTGGCCAGCACGACCCAGGAACTCGCTCAAAGCCTGGGCGTGGCCGCGGCGGCGGTGACCTTGCAGAGCCTGCTGGTGCTGCGCCATGGCGAGGCGTTGTCGGGGCAGGATATCTCGATCAGTTTCTTCGTCATGGGCGGCCTGTCGTTGCTGGCGTTGCCGCTCTTTGGTCGACTGCCCGCGGGCGCGGGCGACGTTTTGAGCGGACGATCTGGCGTGGCGATCGTCAAGGTCTAGGCGCGGACGGCGGGCAGAGGTCCTGGGTGAAAGTCTAGACCTAGGCCTCGTCTCTATGCGTCTTTCGGCGGTCCGCGGCGACAGGGATGGATCGATCGAACACTATACGAGCCCGATAATCGCGTGCGATAGACACGCATGAACACTGAAATCCGCGAACTCCACATCGCGATGATGGATCTGGTGGGCTTGGCCAACGGCCCCCAGGCCGACGTGGCGCTGATCCGCGAAGCGGGTCTTTCCCTGGATCGCGCTCTTTTTCCGCTGCTCAGCCGGATCGAGCGGAAGGGGCCCATCGGGGTGGTGGAGTTGGCCGATCTGTCGGGGCGCGATCACTCCGTGGTCAGCCGTCAGGTCGCCAAGCTCGAAAGCCTGGGTCTTGTGGACCGTCGGCCCGGCGTTCCGGACCGCCGCGTGCGCGAAGCGGTCATCACCGACAAGGGCCGGAGCGTCATTGAAGCGCTGGACGCGGCGCGTGCGCGTCTGGTGGGTCCCATGCTCGAAACCTGGACCCCGGAGGATCGACAGAGCCTGATCCGCCTTCTTCGCCGCTTCGTCGACGAAGCGGCCGCCGGCCTCAAGTCGTCCTAGCCCCTGTGCGCCGAGAACGGCGCTGGGCGGTCCGGCGCCGGCCAAAAAAGAGGCCCGGCGGTTGACGCCGGGCCAGTCATAGGGAGGAAACGCCCAGGAAGGGCAGAAGCGAAATCGCTTCACGGTTCCTAGCTAGAGGGGACCAGGCCGTGCTCAAATCGAGAAAACCTCAAAGCCGCCTTAGCGAAACATCGGCTCCAGAGGGCACGACCGTGCGGAGCGCGGAACCGCTCGCCGCCGATCCGGCCGCAAGGCGGGCGCGACGCGCTTTCAAATGGCGGCGTATGAACTACGGGAACAGCCCGGGCCGGTCGCCAGGGGCCAACAATGGGGGCGCGCATGTACCGAAAGATCATCCTGGCGTTCGACGGCAGCCAAGAGGCCCGGCTGGCGCTTCGGGAAGGAGCCTTGTTGGCCCGGCGCTACGACGCCAGGGTCTGGTTGCTCTGTGTCCTTGCCGACAACGCCGCCCTGACGATGGCGCAGGGCGTCCAACCCGGCGCGGCCGAGCATCTCCTGGCGGCCAGCGGCGAAATGGTCGACGAAGGACTGGCCAAGCTTCGGGAATTTGGCCTTGAGGCCTCTGGCCATGTCGTCCGAGGCGACCCCGCGCCAACGATCAGCGCGTTCGTACGCGAGGTCGGCGCTGACCTGGTTGTCCTTGGCCACCGGCGTCGCAGTTTTCTGGAGCGCTGGTGGTCGGGGCCCTCGGGCGCCTATATCGTCGACAACACCGATTGCAGCCTTCTGGTCGCGCGCAGGCCCATCAGCGACGCGGAGTTCGCCGCCGAGCTGGCGCGGTGTTCCTAAAGGCTGGGCGCGGCTCGCGGCCACGGGGGTCGGGCCGGTCGCGCCTTGATGTCCCGGGGCGATTTCGCGCGAGGACAGGGCGGCAAAGCCATGAGGATCGTCTACCTCGATCAGAACAAATGGATCGCCCTGGCCCAGGCGGTGAAATCGCCGTCGGCCCATCCGGCCGCGCGCCGCGTGCTCGAGGCTGTCGTCCCAGCGCTGGAGGCCGGTGAGCTCCTGTTGCCCTTGACGGCGACGAACCTCTACGAGACCCAGAAGGTCAATCGTCTGGAGCGTCGGTACGACCTGGCCGTCACCCAGGTCACGCTCAGCGGAGGCTGGGTGTTTCGGGGACTTCATCGCCGGCTCGAACACGAGGTGGCCGCGGTTCTGGCCGCCTTTTTCAGCCGCCCGCCGCCCTTGGCCGAGGACCGCTGGTTTCTGTCGCAGGTCTTTTTCGAATCCATCTCCGAAGCCGACGACCCGCGTCTGGAAGGGCCAGCCGCGCTCCTGGCGCGGGATGTCCTTCGCGACCCGCAAGGGTGGATGATGCGCTATCTGATGGAAACGCCGGACGCGGTGCGCACCGAGGCGATCCGACGCTTCGACCAAGGTTGTGACGCCTTGCGCGCTCGGATCGAGGATCGCCGAAGCCGGCATCGCGACCAGCCTGCCAGCATGCGGCGCAAGATCTATCGCGCGCTCACCGCCATCGAGCAGCAGGACGTCTTCATGGGCGTCGCCGAGCGGATGGGCCTGTTCAAGGCCGAGCTCGGCGCCAACAATGGCGCGGGCCTGCGCGCGATCCTTCGCGACACGCCGACCTTCGACATCGAAACCGAGATCGTGCTGCGCCTGGAGGCTCAGCCGCGCCCGATCGACAACAACGATATGCGCGACCTGAGGTCGTTCAGCACGGTCCTGGCCTACAGCGACCTGGTCATCGCCGAAAACCAGTTCACCAATCTCGCCCGCCAGGCCGGCCTCGATCGTAAGTACGACGTTCGCCTGGAAACGGACCTGGAGGCCTTGCTGGCGGTGCTTTGAGCGTGGGCGCGGGCCCGGCTCGTCTAAAGCTCGCCCCCGCCCCGAGCGTGGCGCTCAGGGGCGGGGGCCGCCGGCTCCATTTGGGTGTCGACCTGCAGCCGTTCGGCGAAGCGCAACAATCCGTAGCGCACGATCCGCTCCAGTCCGATGAAGGTCGGCGCCGCGGCCAAGGTCTTGGCGAACGCCTTGTCCTGGACCATCGGGCGTCCGGACTGGACCTCTTCCATGGCCGTCCCGCGCGGCGCCACCCAGTCGCCGAAGGTCTCCCCGCTGTGGACGTACGCGCTTCGCAGGTCGTAGGCCGCGCCGAGCACCTTTCGAAACTCCTCGCGTCGCAAGCGTGCATAGGAGGTCTGGGCCTCGGCCCGGTCGAAGAAGGGCGCATCGACCAGGTGGCGGAACGTCGCCACGAAGCGCGCCTTCACCGAGCGCAGTTTCTTGCGCATGGCCCGGGCGATCGGCGCGCCGCCGGCGAGCTCGTTTGCGATCCGCGCCAACTGCTCCTGGGTCTTGGCGTCGAGGAGCTGGTCTTGCGGGATATCGATCGCGGTCGAAAGAATTTCGCCGGCGGTGATCAGATGCAGATAGGCCACCTCGATGTCGGGCTCGGCCGCTTGCAGCGCGCGCAGGTAATATTTCGCGGCCCCGCGAAAGATTGAAGCGTCGTGAGATCGTCCGGCTTGACCGAACATCAGGGGGGTCAGGCGCGCGACCTGGCTTAGCGATAAGTCAAAGCCAAGATCGGCGCGCCGGCTGGCGGTGTTGGACGGAAAGGCTCCATCGGCGATCTGGTCCATGGCCCGCAGGTTGGGCAGGCCGAAAAGTCCGCTGAACTCCAGCGCCCCATGGTTGTCGAAACGCTTGCCATAGAGGACGGCGAGATAGGTGCACATCATGTCGGCCACGTGCTCATAGGTGGGAATGATGACCCCGCCCTGATCCGCCGCCGCGGTGCGAAACGCCAGGGTGAAGGCGTAGCGCCCGCCGTTGGCGGCGGTGCGGCGCTGATACCCGGCCCGGTCGCGCAGACCCGGCAGGGCTTCGGCGATCGTCAGGGCCGGTGACTGGAACCGATCGGCAAGATCGCAGGTCGAAGAAATCAGGAACTTGGCGACGTCCCGGTCGGGCGCCGGCGGCTTGGCGGCGCCTGTCGCGTCTTGCGTTTCTGAGTTCACGCTTGGATTTCCCCTCACCGGCGCCGCGCCGCCCGCTCACGTCTTGTGACATCAGCCCATGGCAAGGCGCAGCCGACAACTATAGCGTGCCATCCGCGTCGGGACGATCAAGCGGGGACCTCAAAGACGATGGCCAAGACCTGTCTGGTGTGCGGCAAGAAGGCCGGCTCGGCGGAACATATCTTTCCGGCCGCGCTGGGCGGGCGGCGGACCAATCGCGGGATCTATTGCACCTTGCACAACAACGGCTACGGGCCGCTGGCCGAGGAGCTCACCTGTCAGCTGGAGGTCTTCAACGCTCAGCTGGGCGTCGTTCAGGACCATTCCAAGCGCGTGCGGCCAGCGGCTTTCACCGAGGTGTCCACCGGCCACCGGATCGATGTCACCGACCAGACCGCGGTCTTCGGAGGTCCCGACACGATCGCGCCGGGCGAGCACACCCTGGCCTTTTCAAGTCTGGAGCAGGCTCGAGACTGGGCGGCGCGACAAGCGCGCAAGGGCATGAAGGTGGAGTTCATCGGCCAGGGCGTGACCGACACCTACCTGCCCGGCGTCCTGCACGCCCAGATCACTCTGGGCGGCCCCGCCGGGCTGCGGGCCATCGGCTATATCGGTCAGACCTTCCTGGCGCACGCGTTCGCCGACATCGCGCGACAACCAAGCCTCAAGCCTTTCATCGACCATACCTATCAGGGCGGCGACGATCCGTTGGTATGGTGGGACCACGACCCGCCGCCCCAGATTTTGACCAGCCATTTTCCGTTTGGCCATCGCATCGTGGTGGGGGTGGACGCCGCGCAAGGCGTCGCCTACGGGCGCGTATCGCTGTTTTCGTCCCTGCATTTCGCCATGATCTTTGGTCCGGCCGTCGGCCTCGCCGACCAGATCCGGATCTTCGACATTGATCCCCTGGCGTTGAAGGCGCCGGTGGATCTTCAGGAAACGGTTCCCGCCCAAGCCTGGCCCGCGCCGACCCGGCCCCTGGACATGGCCTCGGAGATGACCCGCGAGATCACGAGCGGGCGCGCCCTGGAGCGGATCACCGGGCTCTTCGCGCGCATCCAGGATCGCGAGCGCGAGCTGGCCGCGGCGGCGTTGCACGCCCAGATCACGCAGTTGGGCGAGATCGCGGCTCATGAGCGCCGAGAACGGCTCTTCGACCTGGTGTGGGGTGAACGTCAACGGGTCCTGGGCATGTTGCGCAGGGTGGCGGACGAGCTTTCGGAATCGGAGGTCGCCGTCGGCCTGCTGAGACTTGGTCTGGATCCGGCCACGCTGGTCGCCAGCGACCCGGCCGCGAGCGATGGCCTTACCGAGGGCGCGCGCGGCGCTCTGCTACGGGCCAGCGTGGCTCTGTCCGAACAAATGGCGGCCGACATGGCCGGGGAGGGCCTGACCGCGGCGCGGCTCAAACATTGGATATCCAGCGGCGAGGCCCATGCCGTCGTGCTGAAGGCCGCCTTGGCGCCGATGTTGGAAATTCTGGCTTAGCCGGTCGATCCGGAGGTCGGCGTGGCTTGGGCCTGCGGCGGCGCGTAGAGCGCCTTCTGCTGCGCCTTGACCAGGTGGAAGAGGCTGGCCTGGCGCAGAGACTGGGCATCCATGGCGAAGGCGTACTTCGCCGAGCGCAGGGCGAACTCCCGGCGGGCCGCGGCGTTGGCCGCCAGGCGCGCGGCGATCGGGGCGAGGACGCCGGCGGCCAGCAGCGGAAGATAGGCGCCCACGCGCTTGTCGGCGGGGACGAGCGCCAGGCCGGCCGCCAGGACGAGGAAGACCAGCCCCGCCAACAGGCCGCCGATCAGGCGCGGCTTGAGGATCAGCATCCAGAGCAGGTCGCCCACGGCCCAGACCCAGGCGCCGATCACGGCCCCGATCGCGGCCAGGGCGATCACGACGGCCAACAGCGCGGTGATGATCGCGGCGATTTCAGACATCGGCCGACGTTTCCGGCTGGTCCTGCGAAGGAGCGCTGTTCTGATCGGCCTCGTCAGCGGCCTCGTCGCGCAGCGCCTCGTCCAGACGATTGAGGATAACGATGGTTTCGATCCTTTCGGCCGACAGGTGAACGACGCCGCCGACCCATTGGGGATCGTAGATCTCGAACTCGGGCTGACGCGCCAGTTGACGACGCACCCGGCTTTCAGCCAATCGCTCGCCGCCGGAGCGCCCGGCGATCAGTTCGTAGACGAAGCGTTGCGGTTGGCCCAGGCTGACGCTCTTGACCTCGCCGTCGGCGCTCAGGCGCAACTCGTCGATGGGGCCAGAATATCCCACGCCGCGCCCGTCCTCGGTGATCTTCAACGTGACGAAGCCGATCGGCGTGTAGTCGTGACGCAGCGGCTGCAGGAAGTGCTTGTCGGCCCACCCGACGCCGCGCAGATCCTGGCCTTCGAAGGCCAGGTTGACGCCCTGGCTCATCAGGGTCCGCGCCACCACGGCGCATTCGAAGACGATGAGCCACAGCAGGCCGTAGAGGTCGCCGACCTTGGCGTTGTCGACCCTGGCGACCAGCAGTCCCACGGCGGCGGGGTAGGGGTTGTGGGCGTTGGGCAGCCGGGGCAGGTCCAGGGCGTTCCACTCGCGGACCGCCCGCACCATCAGCTCGACCGCCATGACGCCGATCATGTGCACCGCCAGCGAGATGGCGAAGGTGACGAAGAGGCTGTTGACCGCCGTCAGCGGCAGCTCGGGCCGACGGGCCGTCTGCCGATTTCCCCGAAAGTTCCAGACCGCCAGACCGGTCAGCCCGGGCAGCAGCAGCAGCAGGCAGACGAAGAACGAAGTTGTCAGACCCATGCGGCTAGGCCGCTTTCGTCACCCGAACAACCCGCAGTTCACCGCTTTCGGCATCGCGCTCGAGGGCCATCTGGACCTTGTTGTCCCGCGTGGGAGCCGGTTGGTCGACAAACTTCTGCACGAGCTTCCAGTAGCCGCCCGCCTTGCGCGCGGCGCGCGCCACGACATCCTGCTGCTTCAAGCTCACGCCGTTCACGGCCGATCCTCCAGGCCAGCCCTCGGGCCGGTATGATTTATATATGGGTGAGTTCTTTAAAGGTTGCAAAGCGTTTGAGCCTGGCTGTCCGCAAGGGCTCATTGACGGCGGCCTTCCGTTTCGCCCCAATCGTGACGAGGAGACAAGCTCAGGATCACGCCCGCCAATCTGTTCGCCATCGCGAACAGCCGCGAAGGCGGTCGTGACCCGTGTGATGATTTTGAGCCGGGACGGAGCGCCTCGCGGTCGTGGGGCGCAAGTCGTTCGGGAGATCCTCGGAAAGAATGGAAGGCAGGCCGCCTTGCGGGGAGCGGACGACCGCCCTTGCTCGCCGCACCGAAGCGGAGAACGGTCATCCTACCGTCCGGTGCGGCCGCGACGGGAGTTCAGGTGTTCAGTCCGCCATCGACATTCAGAATGGTCCCTGTGATGTGCCTGGCCGCCGGGCTGGCGAGGAAGGCGACGGCCGCGGCGACGTCCTTGGGGTCACCATAGCGGCCCAGGGGCATCAGCGACCGCTGCCATTCGGCGTACTCGCCGTCGGCTGGGTTCATCTCCGTATTGGTCGAGCCGGGCTGGACGAGATTGACCGTGATGTCCTTGGGGCCCAGCTCGCGAGCAAGGCCGCGGGTGTAGGACTGCAGGGCGGACTTGGTCATGTAATAGACCGTGCCCGTGTCGCCGACGATCCGTTCGGCGCCGGCGGAGCCGATCGTGACGATGCGGCCGCCGGCCTTGAGGTGCGGGATGGCCGCCTGGGCCGCCAGGATGGGGGACCGGACATTCACCGCCAGCAGGGCGTCGATCTCATCCAGGCCGAAGTCGGCTATGGTGTTGTAGAGGACGATGGCGGCGTTGTTGACCAGGATGTCCAGTCCGCCGAGGGCCGCGACGGCCTCGTTCACGGAGCGTTTGACGGCGGCGGGATCGGCGCTGTCGGCTTGGATGGCGACGGCCTTGCGGCCCTTGGCCTCGATTTCGCGCACGATGGCCCCGGCGCGGTCGGCGGCCTTCTCGTAGGTGATGGCGACATCGGCGCCCTTGTCGGCCAGCGCCAGAGCGATCGCGGCCCCGATGCCGCGAGAGGCGCCGGTCACCAGGGCGCGTTTGCCAGTCAGTTCAGTCATCGTGGTTCTTTCTGTAAGGATCGATGCAGAATGAACTGGTGAGCCGCCGGCTCCTGGTCAAGGATATATGGAGCGATCACTGCAGAATTATTTGGCCCCGCTCGACGGCGGCGTCGAAACACCGTTGCCGAGGTCGGAATGCGAGGCGAACCGGCCTGCGTCAGGCGCCGAGGCGGACGTCCCAGACCATCAGCGAGGTCCTGGCCACCTCTTCAAGGTCGGCGCGGCTCGCACCGTCTCGGGCCAGAAGGGACATGCCGTTGTAGACGGCCTGGATGAAGCGGGCGAGGCCATGCACACCGATCCCTAGCGGGATCTCGCCCTCGGCCGCGGCCCGTTCGAAACGGGATTCCAGCCGCTCCAGACCGATGGCCCGTTCGGATCGCACCAGTTCGCCGAGCGCCTCGTGGCCCTCGCCGGCGACGCTGGAGAGGGCGACCATGCAGCCGCGAGGCACATCGGTCACGGCGCCGCTCAGCACCCCCGCCGAATTCATCAACAGGAACGCCACCGCCTCGCGGGCTGTCGGCGCGGTCTCGAAACCGTTCCAGATCAGGGGCGCCTGGGTCTCCCCGTAGTGCCGGATGGCCTCGGCGTAGAGCGCCTCCTTTGACCTGAAGGTGGCGTAGAGGCTGGGAGCCCCGATGCCCATCACGGCCATGAGATCGGCGATCGAGGTGGCTTCGTAGCCCTTGGACCAGAACAGCCGCATGGCCCGACCGAGGGCGGCTTCGCGGTCGAACTCCCGCGGCCTGCCGCGTCGTGGCGCATCCGTCTGCTGGGTCACGACAGGGGAGGGCGACTTTTGCATCGTTCGATACATAAGGTCGTTCCCCCCGCCTCACAACGGGGACGTATCTGGACCGCGTCCAGGCCCCGCTAGGCGCAGGACGAGGGCGCAGGCGGTTAAGACGGCCAGGCCGCAGGCCGGGCTCGGATCACCGGCGGCTGCGCCCCTTAGGCCGACGTCAGGTGGCGACGGGATGCGCCCGGCGTCCGAGGACGCCCTGGATCAGGTCGGCGATCCGCCGATGGCGGGTCTCCTCCCACTCACCCAGCGGCCACTAGATAGTCCTTTTCGGTGGGATGACGTGGTTCTTCATCTCCGAAGAGGGGGGAGGCGGCGGACATGACCAACCGATGTGCGGAGGCGAACCTTGCCCTGAGCCATGGAGCAGCAGGCATCTCCCAAATCGCTTGCGCATATTCAACTCGCTTACCCGCCTAGAACTTGGCGATGTAGCCCTTTCCCGCCTTGTCGAACGGGATGCGCGCCGATCCCAGCTTTTCGAGCACCTCGGACGGCACGTCCTCGACGGGCAGGCTGCCCACCTTGGGCTCCTTCTCGCGCAAACAGGCAAACCGGCTTGAGTAGAAGTCGCCCGCCTGGATGTCGCTGAGCACGCCCCAGAACGCCAGCACCACCTCCTGGTCGCCGCTGGTTCACCGCCCTAGGGCAGTTGGCGGTCTACGGCGCCGACCAGCCCAAGCCGCCTCGGCGGATCCTGGTGTGCCCAACTCACCTGAAGCATCCGCTTTTCGAAAGCGCCCTGAAGGCCCTGGCGGTCACCGTGGTGACGTTCGATGATTCCCGTGGGCCGATTGTCTTCAAAGGCTTGAAGCAAGCGCTAGCATGAAAAAACCCCTCCCCAGCGTCGGGAAGGGCTTTTCCGATGCACGGCTTTGGCGGCGAGGGTGCGTAGCCCTCTAAAAGGCCTTAGCGCGCCGCGAGAACTTGGTTGGCGGCGTTGTAGGCGACCAGTTCTGGATTGTTGAGCTTGCTCACGGCGTCGTTGACCGAGGCGCGCACGCAGGGGGCGTAGGTGTAGCTGGCCAGAGTGTCGCCGCGGACGTCCTGCCAGCAAACCGCGCTGGCGGCCTTGACGATCTCGGCGCGCAGCTCGGCCGGGGCCTTGCCGGTGGTCTTGATGCGAACTTCAGCGGCGCCGGCCGGAGCGGCGGCGAACAGCGCGACGGCTGCTGCCGTCAGCATGAAGGTGCGGATCATGGTGCGAGTTCCTGAACAGCGTTGGGTTTCAACCCGTCCGAACTGCGTTTCCCCCAAGGTGGCCGATGGGATCTCGCCCGCTTCGCCAACCTGACCAAACCATAGACTCTCGTGATCGAGTTATCAATGGTTATATTGCGATGCAACATGAACTGATACGGAGTCGGCTAAGTCTCTTCCGATCGCGACGCGCGTTCTGAAACCAAGCTTTTTATGCTCGCAATGCGTGTGGAGACTTTGTTAGGTGGAGCAGGGGAGCTTCGCCATGGGTTGGTATGACGATGAGGAAAGCGCCTGGCTGCCGAACTGGGCGATAGCGTCATTGGCGTGGCTGGGCTGTGGGATGGCCGCGGTGTTGCCGGCCGGTGTCGTTCTGGCGTTGTGGAACGCGCTGCTTCCAGACGCGCCGCTGGCCGCAAGTCTCACCGTCTACGCCCTATCGCTGGGCTTGATGATCGCGGCGGTCAAACCCTGGACCATTCGCTAGTTCGGGCTCGTGAACTGGCCGCAGTCGCGGGGTCTGAAGTCAGGAAATCAGCGCGGATTTGGAAACAGAGTTCTTTGCGTCTCGTTCCACGACTCCATCAACCGGACCAACTTTTGTTGACCAAACGCCGTCCGTCCGTCGCATGACTACGTCACGCGGCGGCGCGAAGTCCGGGATCAACCAGGGTGAGCCGACGTGAACTCCAGCTTCATGATCGTTCCACCTTCCGGCGCATCACCGACCTCGATGCGCCCGCGATGACTGTCCATCACCTGGCGCACGAGGCTAAGGCCCAGCCCCGCGCCGGTGGTGTGGGATCGAAGGCGATGAAAAGGCTCGAATATCCGCTCCCGCTCGGATACCGGCACGCCGGGTCCATCGTCCTCGACCTCAACGAACGCGCCCTCAATGCGCAGGATCACCCGGCGTCCACCGTGCTCGATGGCGTTCTGCACCAGGTTGGTCAGGACACGCTCGATCGCCGCCCCGTCCCCTCGGACGAGTACGGCCCCTAGGTCGGCGACCTCCACGTCGCAGCCATTGGCGATGACGATCGGCGCCAGGTCGGCGGCGACGCGGCGGGAGATCTCCACGAGGTCGATGTCGTTCGCCAAGGACAGCCCACGATCCAGTCTCTGAAGATCGAGGAGTTGTTCGGCCAGGGTCGCCAAGCGCGCCACGTCACGGCGAAGGCGGTCGGCGGCCCTCTCGTCCGTCATTCCGTCGATCCGGGCCAGGACGATGGCGATCGGTGTCCGCAGTTCGTGCGCGGCGTCGGCGAGAAAGCGGGCTTGACGCTCATAACCTTCGTCGAGCCGGTCCAGGGCCCGGTTGATCGCCAGGATCAGCGGCGCGATCTCGGCGGGCGCGCGCTCTTGCGGCAACCGCACGCCGCGATCCCTGGCGTCGATCGCTTCGGCCGCCTGGATGGCTTCGTCGAGTTGGCGGAACGACTTGCGGACCACGACGGTCGTCGCCCAGAGCGAAGCCAGGCCCATGATCAGGACGAGCGGCAGGATGAAGACCAAGCTGATGACGCCGATCGTCCAGGTGAACTCCAGGAAGGTCAGCGGCCGCCTCACGTCCACGATCATCCTGATCGGTCCAGCGGGGGTGTTGATGGTGTCGAGATGGAACTGCGGATCGTTGACCTTGGCGTTCAACCAGAAATCGGCCCGTTTGACCGCCGGAAAATCGTCGAGGAGGCGGGGCGAGCGGACCATCTCGCGCGCCATGGGGCCGTAGGCGATCTGATGACCTCGATCATCGCGTATCAGGAACGAAAGCTGGGGTTGACGGCGCTGCAGGTCGTGCAATTTTCGGCTCGGCGTCAGGCGCAAGGCTCCATCACCGGTCCGTGAAAGCGAACCGGCGATGGCCTCGGCGGCGAAGTGGCCGCTCTTGTCACGCAGCAGGCCAGCGCTCCAAAGAGAGCCGAGCACCAATGCGACAGCCGCGAGCATGAGGACGGCCTGCGCGAAGACAAGACGGCGGATCAGTTGCCATCGCATCGAACGCCGCGGTCTTGTCATGGCGCGGCTCGGATCAAATAGCCGACGCCGCGGATGGCGTGGATCTCCACGCCGGCCGAAGCTTCGACAAGCTTGCGGCGAAGCCGCGAGATGTGGGCGTCAAGCGTATTGGACTGGATGTCGTCGTCGAACCCGTAGACGGCGTCCTCCAACGCGCTG
The DNA here is from genome assembly GCF_011045195.1 of Caulobacter soli. Taxonomy (GTDB): domain Bacteria; phylum Pseudomonadota; class Alphaproteobacteria; order Caulobacterales; family Caulobacteraceae; genus Caulobacter; species Caulobacter soli. The sequence goes on from NZ_CP049200.1 coordinate 357,119, forward strand.
CGCAGCACGGTCCGGCCACGACGCCGCATCAAGGTGACCAGGACCCGCAGTTCACGCCGAGGCAGATCAAGACGGCGGTCTCCAACCTGAGCTTCGTCGTTGGTGAGATCGTACTGAAGGCGCCCAAGCCTTACCGGTTCGGTGATCATGGTGACGGGACGACGCCGCACCGCGCGCACTCTGGCCAAGAGTTCCTCGACGGCGAACGGCTTGGCCAGATAGTCGTCGGCGCCGAGATCAAGACCCGCTACCCGATCCGACATTTCTCCGCGCGCGGTCAGGACAATGATCGGAACACCGGGGCGGCGCAGACGCAGAATGGGAATGAGGCCAAGGCCCTCGCCGTCGGGCAAGGCTCGATCCAGCAGCACCGCGTCGTGATCTCCCGATTGGGCTGCTTCTTCGGCGTCGGCGAGACTGCCGACATGATCGACGACCAATCCGTGACGCTCCAAGGCCGCGCACAGCGCGGAGGCCAGCTCAAGCTCATCTTCGATCAGCAACACCTTCACGGCCACATCCCGTTGAAATCGCCCGGAGGATCGCATCCTGCGCCGCCCGCTTCGGCGCGGGCGGCGCTCGCACGCCGACTAGAACCCAAACGAGAAGCCCACCTGGGCTTTCGAGGATGAAAAGTCGTCGTTGTACTTCACCCGACTATATTCCGCCCGCAGGAACGCTCCCTCGGATACGGCGGCTTCAAGGCCAACGCCGTACAACAGGCCGCCCTCGGTGTAGCGATCCTTCACATCCTTGAGATTGGCCACGAACTCGGTCTTCTCCTTCACGCGCAGCCAGCTGTAGCCGGCGCGGCCGTAGAGCAGCGCATTGGGCAGGGCCAGAACGCCGACCCGGCTGGACACATCCCATGTCAATCCGGGCTCCAGCTTGTAGGACCCGACGGTGTTCTCGAGCTTGAGTTTGCCGCCGCCGCCGCCGAAGCCGGCTTCGGCGCCGACGACCGCTCTCCCAAATTGGGCGTCGAGCCCAAGACGGCCGCGATATCCAAAGCCGCCCTTTTTCCGGTCCAGGTCCGCGCCAAGGGTCGTCACGCGATAGTCGCCATCGTGCCATCGATAGTCGGCGTCCGCGCCCATCTTCAGGCCGCTAAAATCCGCGTGATGCGCCGACTGCGCCCAAGCGCTCGCAGGCAGTACAACACAAGCAAGCGCCGCAAGTATCCGAACCGTCATTGGCTTCTCCTCTATTGAACCGGGGAAGAACTCACAGCGACTCTCTTTGGCCGCCGCGATCCATGACCAACTAGGCTTGACGAATTGCCGCAACATTGCGCTCCGGGCGGGAGCCTTCGCCCTGCGATCGGTGAACCAACTCGCGATCGGAGGCCAAACCCCTGGCGGCCGTTCAACCCATGTCAGGTGGACGCAATGTCCGCGGGCCTTCTTGGCGCTCAGCGGCGACACGCTTCCCTGTCGCGTCTGAGCTTTGGAAGACGATCATGCCCTTAGGATTCAAGCGTTCCGTAGTCGCGACCAGCATCCTGGCGCTTCTCGCATCGGGGACCCCGAGCCTGGCCCAACAGTCGGGATCACGCCAAGGGCATCCCGACTGGTCCGGCGGGCCGCCGCCTCGACCGATGTCGCCCGCCGCCGTCGACGATTGCGGACGGCTTCAAGGGGGCGACCGGAGACGATGCGAGGACCGGCGCGACCGTGACCGCCGCGAGCATGCCCGGCGCGAGAGCGAACGCAGAAAGGACGCCAAGAACAAGGGCGTTGTCGCCGGCGTCGTGGGGACGGTGATCGGGGCCGCCGTCATCGGCGCGCTCATAGACGGAAACAAGAAGAACAAGCAGGCCGAGGAGCGTCGTCGCTACTGCCTGAGCCGCTATGGCAACTACGACCCGAGCACCGACAGTTATCGAGCTAACGATGGCCGTTCCTATCGTTGCGAGTGACGCCATGCGCCGAGATTTGCACCTCATCTTTATGATCGCGGCTATCTCGGTCCCTGCCTTGGCGGTCGCGGGCCCATGCTCGGGTTCCTACTATTTCAGGATGAGACAGGACGTCGAAACCACGGTGCTGGATAACCAGGGTCGCCTGAAGAGCCGCAAGCGGCTCTCGGTCACCGACGTCTTCGGGACGCCGGACGCGCCGCGCTCGACGATCTCGACCAAGACCTACGACGCCGGCGACAAGCTGGCGCACACCGCCTTCAGCGAAGCCCGCTGCGGCGGCAATGATCTGCTGCTCGATGTGGGCGGCGGCTTGCCGGCTCAGGGCGGTTCGCCCCTGGTGGACGAGGATGAGCCGGCCCAATCCTGGCTCTCCTCTCCATGGGGCTTCCCTACATCAATGTGGCCGTCAATCAGATCGTCGGCGGCGTTAGCGCTGGTGAAGACCTAAGAGATTTGACCCGAGATTATCAGGCTATGGGACAGTCGATCGCGCCTGAAGGCGAGGCGGCGCCTGATCTTGATGGCGAAGCGAAGGAGCCGTCGTCAGAGCACGACTAGACGGTCGCCTTCTTCTGGCTGGCTTGGGTTTGTCGCCTGGAGCGTCCGTGGCGGCCGTCTCTGAGGCTTGGTCGGGCTCTGCGCGCGCACGCGCTAGGTGACCCGGACCAACACATGGCCCAGGGCGTTCCGCCGGGGCCGAGACAAACCTGGGGCGAACCAGAGCAGTCCCGTCACGCCGTTGAGTTCAGCGCCGTGCCGGCGTTTGGACCATCCTGGCTTGTTCACGGCGACGGCGCCTTGGCGGTGGGGCGTAGCGCCGTGAGGCATAACAATCCAGGCGGGATAATAGATTTTCCGTCGATCTACAGTAGAATAACGGCGATATTTGAACTACGCTTTCCTCTGTTCAGGACAGGGGGAACAGCATGAAAAAACATGTTGCGATGATCGCTGGCTGCTTGGCCGTCAGCGGATGTACGACCGTCGAGGTGAGCTACGACAGGCCCGCGACTTTCGACAAGGCGGCTGACGTCGCCGCCCAAGCCAAGAAAGGTCTAGCCTTCTACGCGCTGCAGAGCGTTGAGGTCCAAGTCGGCCCCAAGCCGGCCGAGCCTGCTGCGCCGTCGGCGACGCGCTCCGGCTCGACAGACTCGACCAACGGGTTGGGGAATGGCGCGTCCGGCTCGTCTAGCACGACCGGGACCAGGACCGGCCCAGTCAGAGAGGATGGGATCAATCTTGGTGGCGGCGCTTCGTCGGGAGGCGGCGCGAGTAGCGGAAAGACGGGTAAGTCTACTGGATCCAAGTCCGCTGCCACCACGGGGGGCAAGACCTCGACGACCGGCAAGGACGCTCCGACCAAGACGCCTACCACGGGCAAGGACGGAGCGGCTGCCGATCCGGGAAAGGACACCGCGCCGGCCGCCACGCCAGCGGCGGCGCCCACGACGCCAGATCCGGTAAGCGTTTCGATCGCCGGCAAGGACATCCAAGCCAAGCTGGTGGCGCTCGCCGACCCGGCCCATGGCGTGATGATGGGCGGCACCAATGGCTTCTGGAAGAAGACCTCCGTTTCGGGCGCGCGCTACGCCAACTCCGATCGCGTCCAGAGCGTCAGCATCAAGGCTGAGAACTTGACGGCCAAGCGGATTGGTCAGTTCGCCACGGTGGTCAGCCCCTTCATCAAACCAGCCACGCCCACGTCCGAAGCCGCCGGCGGTCCGCCTGAGCTTCCGAGTTTCAACTTCGTCGTCTCCGCGGCGGAGGCGAACAAGGAAGTTCAGATCAAGGACTCGGTTTGGAAGCGAACCCTGAAGTTCGATCCCACGCCGGATGGTGCGGTGTCCTTCGACAACTTCCTTTCTCAGACCGCGGGCAAGAAGGTGAATTACTTCCCGGTGCCCGCCTGCTTGCCCGCCACGCTCGAATTGAAGGCCGGCGTGTACAGCTACACGTTCCCGGCTTTCGTCGTGTCGACGCCGGAAATCGTCAGACTGGAACCGCTGCCGATCGACGGCAAGCTGAACCTTTCGGCGATCTGTAGCAGCACCACGGAAGGCGCCGTCACGGCCGATCGCTACGACCAGGCCTTCGACACCCTGGCGGCGGTGCAAAAAGCCTATTCGGACCTGAAAGACAAGAAGGACGGCGAAGCCGAGACCGACGCCGCCGCACCGGCCAAGGACGGCCAAACGACAGATGGCAAGGCAGGTGATAACGGGGCTGCGGACGGCAAAACCTCCAAAACTGGCTCCAACTCAGGCGGCTGAACCAGTCGGCCGAAGGATCGTCGCCGCGCAAGGCGCGGCGACGATCGACCTAGTTGAGCAGCGCCTTCAATTGCGAGACGCGAACGCCGGAATTGTAAGGACATCCCGTTGTACGGCAGGCGTTGCGATAAGCGACTACAGCGGCCTGCATGGAAAGTTCGTCGTCGATAAAACCGTCCGTATGGACGCCGACAACCTCGCCGTTAGCGTTGAGGATCGGTCCCCCCGAATTGCCGCCCACGGTGTCGCAATTGTGCTCCAACCGCCCTGGGGCGACGAGAGACTTCACCGAGCAAGACAGCGACGCGCCCATTGGAAAGCCGTAGGGGTGGCCCAGGACGTTAACGACGCCGCCCGCCGCCGGATCGGCGCTGGCCAGCTTGAGGATCCGGCCGCCGCCGCCGGCGACAGGCGGCGCGGGCTCGCTGAGCGTCAGCACCGCGACGTCGGCCTTGGCGGGGTCAGCCTTGACCGACAGGCAAAGCGGATTGCGAACAGCGCCGTAGGGATCACGGATGTAGTCGAAGCTGATTGCTACATCGCTGCAGGTCCTTGCGCTCTTGCCCTGCGAGCCGACGTAGCTCACCGAATTATCGAGGCAATGATGGGCCGTGGCGATCTTATCGGCGGCGACCAGGAACCCCGTGCAGGCATGATTTCCATGGATCGTCAGCTTCACGACCCCGCGAGCCCAAGCCATCGCCGGGTCTGTCGCGGCGAGATCCTCGACCCATTCGATGTTTGGGCCAATCGACTGCGACTTGGTGGTCGCTTTGGAGGTCGAGACCAACATCGTCTTGACGGTGAAGCGAAGACCCGGCGCGCCTGACGGCGCGGTGACGACGATGTCGATCTGTTTGGGCTTGAGTTGAGGGCTGGTGAAGCTTGGATTTTCCGCCAGGAATGCGGCGGGAAAGGCGGCCAGAACACGGCCGTCATTGTCTTGCAGTTCGATCGCATAGTCGCCGTCGGCCTTGGCTTCGACGCCCTCGAACAATAGCACCGCATAGCGCGGCTCTGGTTTGGTTGGCGGCGTCACCGACGCTTGCCAGCGCGTGGTCTTAGCGGCGGCTTGCTCGGGGCCATACGAGACCGGTTTGAACGACGTGACAGCTATGGCCGCATCACGCGTATCGCGGGCTTGGATGGCGTCGCGGGCGTCAGCGGCCACAGCCGCCTGGCCGATCGCCAACGCGCAGATCACACCGGCGATCATTTGAGTACAGACGGACAGATAGGCTGGAAAGCGCATGCCGTGAACTCCTGGAGATCGTGGACATAGAGGCTTCGGGCCGCCTTGTTGGCGTCGGAGAAGCGGATCTTCTCGTCGTTGCGAATAAAGCCGTAGAAGGGGGGAGCGACCTCGCGCGGCGCCGCGCCGGACTTGGCCTCCAGGAACACGACGACATAGCGGGTGCGAGGATAGGTATCGTCTCCGATCGCCTGGAGGCGCAGAACGTCGCGCCATGGGATGGTGCGCCCTGGTCCATTTTCGGTTTCGACCGTGAGGCTCGTCCCGTCGTTCCGGTTGAGGGTCAGGCTTGTCAGCCGGCAAGGGCTGGTCGCCGGCGGACAAGCGGTATGCGTCTCATCGCGAAGTTGGACGACATCGGCGTCAAACTGCAGGGCGCGCCCAAAGTTGATCGCGCCGTACCTGGCGTAGCCCCCGCCATCGCCGTCGCGGCGAGGATCGGCTGTGGCGAGCATGCGTGCGCGCACGTCTAGGGCGGCGGGGGCGGTGCGCAGTTTGCCGCCTAGCGACGCGGGCTTGACTACCGCCGCGATCAGCAAGGAGGCCAAGGAGGCGACACGCGGCGCGGCGAATGACGTGCCCAAGTCGACACCGAAGGCGTCGCCATAGAGGGTTGTGACCGCCACACCTGGAGCGGCCAGCTCGAACTGGTCGCCAAAGTTCACCGCCGGCTTTGAGCCGTTGGCTCCCGAAGGGCAGGTCGAGCTCTCGATGCCCTGCTCGGTGAGGTCGCTGCAGCGCAGGATGTCGGTGCCAGCCGCGTTCAGAGCCGTGACCGTGACCAGCGCCGTACCCTTGGCGCGCTCGCCAATACAGGCAGGATAGAGGCTCATCGGGCAAAGATCGCCCGCCGCCCCCGTGTAGCGGCCGCCCTGGTTTCCAGCGGCGGCGACGACGACGATATCGGTGGCCATGCGGCCTTTTCCGCTCGACCCATCGCCGAACATGATCCGATCGAACTGGGTGCCTTCGCCAGCTTCCATGGTCTGGCTGACGTTGATCACCGAGACGCTCGTCCCAGAGCGGATCATAAAGGCGGTGACCGGGTCTTGCCCCGGTCCGGACGCCAGAAGGTCCTCGATGTCGGCCGCCCATAGCTGCGCGCGCGGGTTCAGCCCCTCGGGGCCCTCGCCGACCGGAAGTGCGGCGATAACGCCGGCGACCGCGGTGCCGTGGTCGACGACCGGTTCGCGCGCGACGCGCCAGCTTTGACAGCCGCCGCCGGGCGTGACGAGTCCCTCATACTTTGGCTTGAGGCGCGTGCGCGCGTCATCGTCAGGGTATGCAACAACCGAGACCCCGTTGGCCTGAAACGCGCAGTGGCCGCCATCGACATATTTATCCCACACGCCCACCACGACATTGGGCAGGGCGGCGCGCGCCTTGCGGCCAGCATTGGTCACATACGGGTAGTTCAGCGTTCGCAGGATCGCGTTGCTAAGGTCCTGGCCATCGGAAAGCCCCGCTACGCCCTGTGACTGGCTCAAGTGTCCGCCTTTGGGCTCGGCCGTGAACACCGCATAGTGTTCATGGGCGTCCGAGAACGCTGCTCGCGCGACGAAGGCCTCAAAGAGCGCCGATCCGCGCGTCTGAAGCGCCTCGAAGCTTTCGCCGCCTCGCGCTGGGATTCGAATTTGCAGAGCCCGAAAGGGCAGGCGGATCGGTCCATCATATTTCGAGGGCGCGACCTGCGTGGCTTCGGGACGGGCGGTGTTGAGGTTGTCGACCAGCTTCTGGCAGGCCGCATCCCAGTCCGTGCAGCCCATCAGCACTCTGCTGACCAGCCGGCCAAGGCCGACATAGCTCTTTCGGCTACGGTCGATGCGCCGGACGAGCGTCTCCTGGTAGCTGTCGATCTGCACTGTTGGCAGGCAAACGACCCAGCGCGGCAGTTGTCCATCGCACCGCAAGCCCTGGATGGATCGAGCGCTGGGCGGCGCCTTCTGATTGATCCAGCGGGGGCCCTTGGACGTGATGGAGCAAATATGACGATTGTGTTCGCACACATACATCTCGAGGCTCGAGACAGGCCCCATGGTGAAGCCCCACTCACGCTCCCAAAGTCGTTGGGGTACGAGCCCCTTGCCATTGTCGACAGGCGAGAACGAGAGATCTCCGCGCCCTTCCATGACGCTGAAGAGTTCGCCGAGCTTGCCGACGCCGGGATCGGTCAGCAGTCGGATACTGACACAGCAAGCATCGCTGTCTGGTTTGGGAGAGGCCGCCTGCGCAGCCATGACTCTGGGAGCGGCGAGCGCGCTCATCGCCGCCACGAGCAGAGCACCGACGAGGCCGAGACGTCGCGCCAAAATCTGTCCCCCCCAACAGACTGGTTAACCTCGCGACCCTAGCGCCGATTGAAATGCACGTCTAGAAAGTGCGATTGATAATCTGCAACCGTCGGCGGTGCGCCTTAATCTTGGCGTAGGTGACAAGCAGGCGCCGGGCTTCGAAAGCTTCGGTCGCGACCATGGCACGGGTCGGTGCAAGTGGTCAACTTATTTGACTTATAGCATATCTTATTGGGAATACTAGAAACTTTCTCTTCTACGAGAATGCTTTCATAGTCCTGACCTCCGTAGAATATTCCGATGATGATAACTTCAGCGTCTTTCACGGTGTAAGTGATGGTGGTCCGCCGAAAGGGGAGGGTGCGTAGGCCGGGCCTTACGTCGAACCTTGGGGCGCCACGCTCAGGGAAGGCGCTCAACGTCTCGCATCGATCCACGATCGCATTGGTGAAGCGGGTCGCCGTTGCTGACGAGGCCTCCGCGGCAAGGACCGATAGAGATCAACGAGCTGAGCTTCCACTTCAGGTGTAGGCTATCGTGCGGATGGGCATCAGGCCTTGGTCGCGCGCTCTTGTTCTGCCGTTAGCGTTGCGCGGATATCCTGGCTCGACCTTCCGCGCGCTCGCAAGGTTTGCGAACAGCGACAGTCGCAGGGTTTGGAGTCAGAAAATCAGCCTGGATCGGGCTCGAAATTTTTCGCGTCTAACAATAGTTATCGGAAGAAAGTGCGTTGCAGGCTCAGTGAGCGCGCCTATTCGCGCTTATTTGTTCCTGCAGCGCTCGGGCCACTGAGCGAGCCGTTTCAGGACCGTCTTCATGTTCGATCTTCCGCACCATGCGGATCTTCTCACGCTCCCACATATCCTCCGCGAGGCGGTTGAAAATTGTGAAAAAGCCGATCCAGATGCCGGCCACAAGCGGCAAGCAGCCGAGCATCGTGATCCAGCTTGTGAGATTGGTGACGAGCATTGCTTCCGGATGATCGTTGGGGGTCCTGAAATTCAGGCACCCGACACCAATGACCAGGAGGACGGCCGCCACCGTAATGCGCTGGGCTGGGCGAAAGTTTGTTTTCATTGGGTTCTTTGGTGCAGAAAAGGGTCGCATACTCACGTGAGGGTAGCAAATCGGAATTACAGCCTGTTGTATGCGCTTGGACCGGCCTTTTTGATGTCTTATCGGAAATTGGTCAACTTAATTGACCACATTGAGCTTGGCTAGTTGGACGGACGTCGGTTGCGATATCGAGCGGGAGCGACCCGACAGTGAGGCCGTGCGGCTGATCCAACAGTGAATCCCGTCCCCCGTTGTCGGTATCCCGGGACGCTTGATCTTGCTCGGCTCGATGTCGGTCCTGTGGCGGACGACGAGAGGGCGTCGATATATAGCGTCAGGAAGCGCGGTGGCTTGATCTTCCGCCACCGCAGGAAGGTTCTAATGCCGAGGGCCACAACCAGACTGTATCCAAGGATGAGCTTTAAAACACCGAAGAGTACCAACGCACCCATGATCGAAAGAACAAAAACACCGCCAATACCGGGGCTGGCTCGTTTGCAAACCTGATATCCCAGCACTAAACCCAAGACTTGAATCGCTAGGCTGGACGCAATTGCGAGAATGATCCATGACCATCTATCAACCTTGCCCGGCGCTCCACTCCCGATTGGTTTACTTGCCTGCCTTGCCAAATCGGTTGCTAGCAAGGATACGCCACTGATGCCCAAGAGAGCGGCTGCTACACCGTACATCAAAGCTTCGGGATTCTTGCTGGCGTCCCCACTGGTCACCCCCTCCAGCAGCACGGCGAACGCCAGCGCCAGGCCGTAGGTCGGGGTCATCTCGAAAGCTTGATGCTTGTCCGACACTTCGCTCATGACTCCCCCGAGGGTATAGCCCGCCGACTAAGGCGCAGCTTCAAGCTCTGAGTTCTGCACGGCTAGCGAGGGACGGTCCAGCGCGAGACGCCAGATCACATGTGGGCGCCTTGTGCTCGATGAGCCGGTGGGATTTACGTTGTCTGACTGATTTAATTGAGCTTTTCGATCTTCAATTCGCGAAGCAGCTGTTCGGCCAAGCCCTTTGCCTTGCCAGGATCGGCGACCAGCTCTTCGATCTCCGCCCTGCGGTCGGCAGGCATCCGCTCAAGCCAATCTTCGCTTTTCATGTCGTAGTACAGCGACACCACCACGTTGTGGCCGGTCTGCCGAACGTGACGTTCAGCCCAGAGCTTGGCGTTCGGTCGGTTCTTTTCGCCGCAGTCCTGACGCTCGGCCTTTTGCGCCATCAGCGTCTCGGTACAGACGAACGGCGTGTTGGTCGGCGCCGGCGGGATCTCGGCGGCTTCCATCGCCTCCCCGATCAGCGTGATGATCTTAGCCTGAAGGGAGCGTCCCGACTTGGCGCTCTGAGCATGGAGGAAGGCCTCCAACTGGGGGTGCAGTGTGAGCGACACCGCAGTCCGGCCATCCACAGTCACATCGTTCGCCATCGGTCGAGCCACCGTCGGATGTTGTGTGTGGAGATCATGCTCGCGAGTCGGGTAAATCCCAAGCAGACTCGGCGCTAATAGATGTAAGGCCCCGTTGAATTTGGCTGCGGCTCCCCTGCTCTAGCGGCGCGGTCAGCGGCCTGTGGGAAGCTTGTGCTACACCCACCGACGTGCTTCCTGGAAAGCGGTAAGGGTTTCCGTTGTCCACTGCGCAAGCGCTAACTGGCCCCTGGCTTCGGGCGACGACACCCTCCCAGCACGAGCAAGCTCGACGCGGGAGGGCCTTCGCCGAGGGGCCTAGAACCGCAAGGACACTTCGGCCCCGAATTCCTGCGGCCGCCCCGGCGTGTAACGATCGATGCCGAAGCCGCCGAAGTAGCCCGTGCGGGCCACCTGGTAGAACTTGTCCAGGACGTTGGTCCCGTAGACGCTCGCCTTCCAGCCGCTGCTGGCGCGGGGCACGTAGTCGAGCCGGAAGCCGACCAGCGCATAGGCCGGCAGCTTGCAAGTGAAGGTCGCGCCCGACGGGCAATCCCACTTGGAGCTGATGCCCTTGACGTCGACGGCGGGGGTCAGGGTGCCGCCGGCCTGGCCGACATGGATGTCATACTGGATCGCGGCGCTGTAGCTGACCTTCGGTGCGGTGTTGACCGGCGTGTCCAACGTCAGCGACACGGCGTTGGGAAAGATCTTGTCGTACTCCTGATGCAGGACCGCGACGTTGCCCCGGATCGTCAGGTCGCGCACCGGCCGCCAGAGGACATCGCTCTCAAGACCCAGTTCATGGGCCGTGGCGGCGCTCTGGACCTGGCGGGTCGAAACCCCGCCGATCAGCACGTTCACGTTCGACTGGATGTCGCTGTACTTCTGATAGAAGCCCGACAGATTGAGCAGCAGGCTGCGCTCGAACAGCTCGGCCTTGATGCCGGCCTCGTACGACCACAGCTTTTCGGGGTTGTAGTAGGACAGGAACTTGCCGTCGGCCGGTTGCCCGCCCAGCTGCTGGTTGAACCCGCCCGCATTGTAGCCGTGCGCGGCCGACAGGTAGGTGAACACCTGGTCGTTCCAGCGATAGGACAGCTGGACCTTGGGGTCGAAGCCCTCCCAGCTATGGCTGTCGGCGGCGGTGAAGGCCGGACCGGCGCAGTTCTTCACCCCGCCCAGGAACGAGTTGATGAACCAGCCGCAGGTCAGGGTCTGGGGCGTGGTCGAGCCGGGCAGCGTGCCCACGAAGGTCTTGGTGGTGTCCTCGGCGAAGAAGACGTAGCTCGACCCGGCCTTGTGATCGTGGGTGTAGCGGCCGCCCACCGTCAGTTCCAGCTTGGGCGTGACCTTGTAGGACGCCTGCGCGAAGGCCGCATAGCTCTCGTACTTCAGCGAGCTGTCATAGATATAGCCCAGCGGATCGATCCAGTCGGGCCCGGTGTCCTGCAGGAACGTCGTCTTCTGGTTGGCGTAGTAGAGGCCGCCCACGAAGTTGAGACGGTCGTCCAGCGCCGAGCCGCCCAGCGTCAGTTCCTGGGTGAACTGTTTGGTGCGGGTGTCGTCGTTCTCGGCGTAGATGTCGTTGGGGGTGTTGTCGCGGGGGGTGTAGTAGGCGGCGCGCGAGTCCCGGTAGGTCGTGACCGAGTGCAGCGCCAGATCGTCGGTGAGCTGATAGTTCAGCCGGTCATTGAACGTATAGACCCGCGTGTGGTTGTAGGGTCCCTGACCGGCGTAGCGCCCCGGCGTGGCCGAATCCCCGCCCTTGCCCAGATCGGTGATCAAGCTGCTGGTCGGCGCGCTCAGGGTCGCCCCGCCATAAACCTGATACTTCTTGCCCAGCACCGGATAGGCGTCGCAGTACGAGACGCTGTGCAGGGCGTTATAGTTCTGGATGTAGCCGGCGTTGTTGTCGCAGGCGATGGGAATGGTCGCGCCGCCGTCCGTGCGCGACTGGTTGTACTCGGCCAAGAGGTCGTTGGTCAGACGGCCCTGATCGAAGCGAAGCTGGCCGCGCACCGAGCGGTTGTCGATATCGCCGCTGCGGCCGTCATCCAGGACGTGGGTGATGAAGCCCTTGGCGTTCTGGGTCCGGAAGCTCAGGCGGCCGTAGAGCCCGTCGGCGATCGGCACGTTGAGCGCGCCCTCGGTGTCGATCCTGTCGTAGCTGCCATAGCGGGCCTGCACGTAGCCGCCGAAGGTCCCGGTCGGCCGCTGGGTCGTCAGCAGCACCGCGCCGGCCGTCGTGTTCTTGCCAAACAACGTGCCTTGCGGGCCCTTGAGCACCTGCAGCGAGGCCAGGTCATAGAAGTAGAGATCGTTGCCCTCCTGGCGGCTGACATACATCTCGTCGACATAGAAGCCGGCCTTGGCGTCGGAGTTCACCTGGTTGGCGACCTGGCCGATGCCGCGGATCGTGAAGCTGGCCGAACCGGACTCCTGGGGCAGCACCTCCAGGTTCGGCACGGCGCCGCGCAGGTCTTGGAAGTTACGGACGTTCTGCTGGGCAAGATTGGCGCCCGACAGCACCGTGGCCGACACCGGCGTCGTCGCCAGCTTCTCGGTGCGCTTGCGCGCCGTCACCACGATCTCGCTGACTTCCGGGGCGCTCACGCCTTCCGAAGCCGAGACGTCCTTCGCCAGGGCGGCGCCGCCCAAGAGGCTGACGGCCAGCGCCGCGCTCGACACCGAAATCCACACATTCGTCTTTGTTCTTGTCATTCCCCCGACCCCTGCCGCGACGCAGCGCAACGCTGCGTTGGTTACTCCTACTGGTTTGGTGGACAATTGGGTCGCAGAAAAAGTTCACGCGCCTAGAGCCCAGGTATCCCTGGTCAGATCGCGGCTAGCGCCTCCAGCCCCCCCCCAAGCGCCTTGAGCAAAGCGGGATCGACCATACCCGCTGCAACGATAGGAAATCCTCCAGGGTTCGTGTACGGGCCCCGCCTATCGTGAGAAAAACTCGTGCCGCATGACGGGGCCGAAACCTGGAAGGGCGCGGCGAAACAATCGGGTGCTCGAAGAATCCATCCGGACAGGTTGCGGCGTCGTCCTAAAGCGGCGCGGTCGCAAGGAATGGCGCGCTGCGTCGGCCTCGCTCCACAATCCAGCACCCAAGGGGCGCCGCAGACCGCCTCGCGCGTCGGGTCTGCGGAGATTGGGCGGCTAAACTGACGTTCCCGACGCCCTATTGGATGGGACCGGGGTGCGTTCGCGTTCAACAAGACCTGAACGCCGCGAAGCCGCCACGATCTGGGGAGCTTGCTGCACCGCACCATCTGACGATGGTCAGGTTGGTCGTCGCCCCAATCCCCGGAAGGATCCCTGATGCGCCTGCCTCTGATCGCGCCCGCCGACCTCACCCCCGAGCAGAAACCCCTCTACGACGACATGCGACAGGGGATCGCCGGCCACTTCAACGCCTTCAAGGTCGAGCGCGAGGACGGCGCGCTGATGGGCCCCTGGAACCCTTGGCTGCACGAGCCGTCGATCGGCAAGGCGATCTGGGACTTCACCCTGGCCATGACCGCCAATGCGGTGCTGGCCGACAATGTCCGGCAGATCGCCATCCTTGTGGTCGGCGCCCGCTACGACGCCGCTTACGAGATCTACGCCCACATCGCCGTCGCCGAGAAGGAAGGCATGCCGGCCGAGCGCCTGGCCACCCTGGTCGCCGACCTCAAGCCCAACGACCTGGCCAAGGACGAGAGTGTCGCCTTCGACGTGGCCTACGCCCTAAGCCGCGGCGGCGTGCTGCCCGAGCCGCTCTACGCCCTGGCGGTCAAGACCTTCGGCCAGCACGGGACCAACGAGCTGATCTATCTTGTCGGCCTCTACGCCCTGGTCTCGGTGACGCTGAACGGCTTCAACGTGCCGGTCCCCGAACGTGAGTAGTCGCCCGCAGAAGGCCGCCGCGCCGCCTGAGAAGCCCAAGGCCAACGCCACCGCCTTCGAGAGCGTGACGCTGCTTCTGCAAGGCGGCGGCGCGCTTGGCGCCTACCAGGCGGGAGTCTACGAGGCCTTGCTGGAGGCCAATGTCGAGCCGACCTGGATCGCCGGCATTTCGATCGGGGCGATCAACAGCGCCATCATCGCCGGCAACGCCCGGGAAAACCGCATCGCCCGGCTGCGCGAGTTCTGGGAGATCGTCAGCGCGCCCCGCGACGGCGGTTTGTCGAGCTTCTGGTCAGACATGCTGAACGGCGACGCGGCGCGCGGCTGGGTCAACCAGCTGGCGGCCGGCGAGATCATGGCCAAGGGCGTGGCCGGCTTCTTCCAGCCCCGCGTGCCGCCGCCTTTCCTGATGCCGGCCGGGGTGAGCGGATCGACCAGCTGGTACGACACCTCGGCCCTGCGCCCCACCCTGGAGCGGCTGGTCGACTTCGACCGCATCAACGCCAGAACCATGCGCTTCAGTGTCGGGGCCGTGAACGTGCGAACCGGAAACTTCGCCTATTTCGACAACGAGACCGACACGATCCGGCCCGAGCACATCATGGCCAGCGGCGCCCTGCCCCCGGCCTTCGAGGCGATCGAGATCGACGGTGAGTTCTACTGGGACGGCGGCATGGTCTCCAACACCCCGCTGGACTGGGTGCTGTCGGCGCGGTCGGACCTCGACACCCTGATCTTCCAGGTCGACCTGTGGAGCGCCCAGGGCGTGCTGCCGCGCGACCTGTCGGAGGTGGCGGTGCGGATGAAGGAGGTGCAGTTCTCCAGCCGCACCCGCGCGGCCACTGACAGCTTCAAGAAGCTGCAGAAGATGCGCGCCGCGTTCAACGAGCTGCTGGCCCAGATGCCGCCCGAACTGGCCGCCACGCCCCAGGCGCGGCTGCTGGCCGAGGCCTCCGACCCGGCCGTCTACAACATCGTTCAGCTGGTCTATCGCTCGGCCACCTATGAGGGCCAGTCCAAGGACTACGAGTTCTCGCGCCGGACGATGGAAGAGCACTGGGCGGCCGGTCGCCGCGACGCCTTGGCCACTCTGTCCCACCCCGAGGTCCTGACCCCGCCGACGGCGGCCCATTCGGTCCAGACCTTCGATTTCACCGCCCCCACGCCCTCCCCCGCAAAGGATCGACCATGAGCCTTCAAGACAAGGTCGCCGTCATCACCGGCGCCGCCAGCGGCATCGGCAAGGACATCGCCAAGGAATTCCTGGCCAGTGGCGCCAAGGTGGCCATCGCCGACCTCAATATCGAGGCGGCCAACGCCACCGCCCTGGAGTTCGATCCGAGCGGCGAACGCGCCTTCGGCGTCTCGATGGACGTCACCGACGAGGCCCAGGTCGAGGCCGGCATCGCCGCCGTCGCCGCCAAGTTCGGCGGCATCGACATCTTGGTCTCCAATGCCGGCATCCAGATCGTCGGCCCCATCGAGACCTACAAGTTCGCCGACTGGAAGAAGTTGCTGGCCATCCACCTGGACGGCGCCTTCCTGACCACCCGCGCCTGCTTGCAGCATATGTACGCCCAAGGGCGCGGCGGCAGTGTGATCTATATGGGCTCGGTGCACTCCAAGGAGGCCTCGGTGCTCAAGGCCCCCTACGTCACCGCCAAACACGGGCTGGAAGGACTGGCCAAGGTGGTGGCCAAAGAAGGCGCAAAGCACGGCGTGCGCGCCAATGTCATCTGTCCCGGCTTCGTCCGCACGCCGCTGGTCGAGAAGCAGATCCCCGAACAGGCCAAGGAGCTTGGCATCAGCGAGGAAGACGTCATCAAGACCGTGATGCTCAAGGACACCGTCGACGGCGAATTCACCACCGTCGACGACGTGGCCCGCACGGCGGTGTTCCTGGCCGGGTTCCCGACCAACGCCCTGACTGGCCAGTCGATCGTGGTCAGCCATGGCTGGTTCATGCAGTAGAGATAGGCAGCTTGGCCTTCTCTTCCGTCGCGTCGATCGGCTCGCCTAGGCGTCGGGTGCGAGCGCTTCCGCCATCTCACGTAGGCGAAAGACCATCTTCTGATCGCTCTCGGCCAGTTTTTCGTAGCCCGCCCACGCCATCTCCTCGCTCAGGCCCTCGCGACCAGTGATGACGTGCCGGATGGGGTCGAAGTGCTGGAGCTGACCGATGAAGTGGCGGTTGTAGTATCGCGCCTCATCCACGCTCATCATGGTGTTAGAGAACGCGCCGTCGAAGTTGCCTAGCGCCAGGATCACCAGCGTGCAGGGATCCAGAGGCAGCATGTCGACATAGGGCGTCATGCCCGGCAGCGGCATACTGAGCGCGGGGTTGGAGGGCGCGGAGATCGTGAGAACGGGCGTGGTTGAAGCCCGCAACGGGATTGGCGAGCGCAGCACCCAAAGCCCGCAGCTCTCGAACTCTTCGCGGCTCCACAGCATGTTGGCGGCCATCAGGTTCATGAACGCCTTGGCGCCACCAGGCCGAGCGCGGATCGCGGCGTACATCGTCCGCTCCTCGTCGGTGAACGGGATCTTGCTATTGGGATCGGCCGCCATTTCGATCAGCTCCAACGAGGTCTGGAGCGCATGGGGCGTGCGGGCTTTGAAGTGCCGAACGAGCGCGTAGAGAACAGAGCGATCGCTGTGATCGAGGCTGTCTGAACGCCCCTCGGCGATCTTGCGCCAAGTGTCGCTTCTCGAAATCGGGGTTTCGATGCGCCTGTTGATCGTCGTCTCCACCGAGACCGGCGCGCCCTCGCCGTAGTGAACGTAGAAGTCCCGCTCGAACCCCAGGGTCTCGATCGACCGGACACTCCAGATCAGCCGCGAGCCGTTCTTGGCGACCGTCGCGATCTTCTTGCGCTCGGCGTCGACGGCAAAATTCCGCAGATAGAACTGCGGGGCGTAGTGGTGATCGCGCGGTTCCGACGAGTTCATGCAAGCCTCGGACTATCTCAAGATGAGGCTGGCGGGATTTTGGGCGGCCTCCATCGCGTCACCGACTTCACCGGCCAATCGGCCACCGGAACGTCGCGCGCTATCGGTCGCATCCCTCGATCTGATGTTGTCGCCCAAGAGGATGGGCCCGAGTCGCCGAATTTCGAAATGGCGTTCGCTGAAACGCCGTCGCTGGGATGAGCGCCGACGAACTGACCGACGCGGCTGGCGATTGGAGCGGACATGACCTGATCGAAACGCGGCATCTCTGCCGTCGAACGTCATTCGACAAGGGCGCCATAGCCGGGTGTTCAGCCAGCGGGTCAATTAAGCCAGATGGGGAACGGTGTCAGGAGCTGCACATCAGCGGGAAGGTTCCCGCTCCGGTTACCGTTGGTCAGTGCAGGCGCCACACAACCTTACACGGCATTGGCGATCGTCACAAAACCTTTGCGGCAGGTTGTTAGCGATTTCCCGCTTGGGGGAAATTCTTATGAATCATTTGCTGATCGGGCTGGGCGGCACCGGCGGCCGAGTCCTCAAGGCGTTCCGCAAGGCCGTCTATGAGGGGCATCGGGACGAGGCGCCTCCGAACGTCACGCTGGACTATCTGTTTGTCGACTCCGACCCTGAATCCTTCCGGGACAAAGGCGATTGGACGGTGTTGGGCAAGTCGTTGTTCCTGCCCAACCGCTGTCACTTCCCGATCTCGCGCGGCGACCTGAAGTCGGTGCTCGACGACATCAACCAGCACCCGAACGTCGCGCCGTGGCTGGGCGACCGTGCGGCTTGGGGAGATATCCTGGCCGGCCTGAAGGAAGACTCCGCTGGCGGCCAGAAGCGTCGGTTGGGGCGTTTCCTGTTCGCGCTGCGGGCCAAGGCCTTCGTCGCGGCCGTGCGCGCCGCGGTGGGGGACATGCAGACCCGCTCCAAGACGCCGGACATCACCTTTCACGTCTTCACCGGCTTCGCGGGCGGCACCGGGTCGGGCTCCGTGATCGACGTGGTGGCTCAACTGCGCAAGGAATATCCCGAGATCGGTCGCCACAAGATCATTCTCTACGGCTACATCCCCGATCTCAGCCCGCCGCAGAATTGGCTGGCGGGCGGCAACTATTTCGCGAACGGTTACGCGGCCATCCAGGAATTGAACGCCTTGCTGGCGGGCGCTTGGAAGCCCTTCGACGTGGTCACCGGTGAGCGCATGAACCTGCCCACCGAGGTCTGGACCGACTGCACCTATGTGTTCTCAGACGACAATGATCGCGGATATCGCGCCAGCATCCAGACCGAGTTGATGGATATCCTGGCCGATTTCGTCTACCACAAGATCGTTCTGGCCAGCCGGACCAACTGGGGCGCGCTGAAGCGCGCCGAAGCCTTCGAGAACGTCGCCGCGACGCCGGAAACCGACGGGGCCTCGCGCAAGGGCCAGCGGGCGGTGCAGTTCCTCAGCTTCGGAATGCGGCGTATCGCCTTCCCCGAGCAGCGCATTCGCGAATACCTGACCTTCGACTTCGCCACCCAGGCCTATCGCCAGCTGCAGTTCAACAACTGGCAGGCCGACAGCGGCTTTCTCGAACAGCCCAGACCCCGGGCCGACGCGGAATTCGCCGCGGACCGCAAGCAGATGGAGGACTGGCGCCTCACGGACGATCAGTTGCGCCTGAGCCGGCCGATCATCGAGACCGAGAACTCCAAGCGCTGGCTGCGGTTCGACGAGGAGTGGGCCGCCTGGGAGACCAACCTTGTCTCGCGGTCCCACACCGGAGACCGCACCTCGTGGCTGGGGGAGCTGCGCAAGCTGTACCAGACCGCCTGGGACCAGGGTTACCGCTCCTCGGGCGTTCAGCAGTTCTTCCAGGTCGCCGAACGCGACCAGAAGAACTACGCCGATGAAATCCGCAACCGCGTGCAGCGGACCCTGTTCGACCAGTGGCAGGGCGGGGAGCGATCGCTCAACGAGGTCGGCCGCGTGGTCACTGCGGTGATCCACCAGTTGGAGGCCCGTGCGCCGGTTCTGGAGAAAAGCGGCGTCGACCTCGATGCGTTGGATCAGGACCTGACCCGCCAGCTAAGCGAGCTACAGGTGCGCTGGTCGAAGATCGCCCTGGGCCTGCTGGGCGCCCACAAGCGCGAATTGCAGAACGCCGGGCTGTTGCTGCGTCAGCAGATGTCGGCGCGAACCAATCTGGCCGGAGCACGGTTCGCCCGCGCCCTGATCAACCAGGTGATCGCGCGCCTGCAGGAGCTGAAGGCCCAGATCGACAGCGCCGAGGCCCTGATCGACGCGGCCGGCCGGCGCGCCCTGGAGGTGGCCCAGGCGCGATCGGGCCAAGATCAGGACGGCACGACGACGGACGGGTACGTAACCACGGTCGAAGACGCCAAGGCCGTGGCCGCCACTCGGCGCCGCCTGGTGTTGGACGAGGGCGAGCAGCGCACTCACACGACGGCCGTGCGCCAGGCGGTGATCGCGGCCCTGGGCCAGGAGCCCGATTTCCGCGGCCTGAATCGCCGGCTGGGCGAGGTCGACGTCCGGGACGTCATCGTGGCGACCTGCGCGCGGAACGTGGCCTCCAGCCACGCCCGGCTGGTCCGCGAGGACAGCGACCGGGTGATCGGGGTCTCGATCATCGAGAAGCTGGTCCACCTGTGGGGAGACAATCCCGCCAAGCTGCGCCGCGAGGTCGAGGATATCGTTCGCAGCGCCGGCCGTTTCGTGGTGTTCGACGACACTGAAAAAAACAAGAAACAGACGGCCGCGGCGCGGGCCATCGAGGCCTACGCCATCATGATGCCCGAGCCCAAGGAGCACGGCGAGTTCGTCAAGGCCCTGAAGACGGCGTTCCGCGACGCCTGCAACGCCGCCAGCGTCGAGTTCGTGCCGGTGGAGGGCGATCGCCAGAACGAGATCAGCCTGATCGGCATCGTCTACCTGTTCCCGCTGCGCTACATGCGCCTGCTCAAGCAGTTGAAGGGCAAATACGAGGAACGAGTGGCCCAAAGCCCGCCGGGCCGCGCCGCCCTGGAGATCCACATCGAGGACGGCGGCAAGCTGCCTTCGCTGTTCCTCAAGGACTCCAAGAGCACGGCTGAGGAGGTGCGGCGCCGGCTATTGCTGGCCTATGGCGCGGGCCTGATCCTGGAGGTCGGCTCCGGCAAGGATCGGCGGCTGGTCATTCCGCGCAAGGACGATCTGGGCCTCGACCTGGAGCCGATCGAACTGGGTCGCAGCCTGCCCGACGCCGCCGACCAACTGACCGAGGAGCGCTCGGCGGCCCTGGCGGGTGAGCTTGAGCGCCGGCTGTCGGCCGCCGACACGAGCACCGCGCGCGAGGCCGTCCTCAAGGTCGTCGGCGTGATCCGCACCGACCGGAACGACGATCCCAGCGACAAGGTGGTCCTGGCCTGGAGTCAGGCGGCCCGCGAAGCCATCGCGATTCTCGAAGGAAAGGCTTCCCTGTGATTCAGCAAGGCCGTTGCACCAATCTTCCGCAGATGTGCAGCCTATCGGCGAGCGGCGAACTGATTGAGATGCCTTCGCCGGATACGCGTTGTCCCGGATGCGGCATGCCGCTGCAGGCCATGCGGCAGGCCGACAAGGCCGGCGGCCTGAAGGTGGGCGCCTGGGCGCGGCCCGCCGCGATCATCGGCGGCGCCGTCTTGGCCCTGGTGCTCGCCGGGTGGCTGCTGAGCCTGGTGGTGAAGCCGACCACGGGTCAGGTGGACTTGGTGCTGTCGGGGTCGAATTCGATCGGCGGCAAGCTGGGACCGGCCTTGGCCAAGGCCTGGCTTGAAAGCGAAGGCGGCCAAAAGGTGCGTGTCGAAGAGACCGGCGAGGAAGAAGCGCGGGTCAGCGGCCGGGTGAATGGCGAAGCTGTGACCATTGTGGTCAAGGCGCACGACACGGGAAGCGGCTTTAAGGACGCAGCGGCGGGCCGGGCGGACATCGTGATGGCGTCGCGATCGATGAAGGGCAAGGAAGGCGACGCCCTGGGGCCGGCCTGGACCAATCCGACCGCCGAGCACGTGATCGCCTATGACGGCATCGCCGTGATCGTATCGCCGCACAACACCGTCGAAACCCTCTCGATCCGCCAACTGCACGATATCTACACCGGTCAGATCACCGATTGGGGGCAGGTCGGCGGCTTGTCGGGCCGCCGTATCCGCGTCTTCGCGCGCGAACAGGGGTCGGGCACTCGCGACGGCTTCACGGCCAAGGCGCTGCAAGGCGACGACATCGTCGGCGCGACCGAGATCAAGGACAGCGCCAAGCTGGAGAGCATGGTGGCCGAGGATCGCGACGCCATCGGCTTCGTCGCCATGCCCTATGTGAAAACCGCCGTCGCCCTCTCGATTTCGGCGGGTCAGGTCGATGCCTTCGCGCCGACGATGTTCACCGTGCGCAGCGAACGCTATCCGCTGTTTCGTCGCCTTTACCTCTACACCACCGGCGACAACCCACGCGCCGACCCGTTCCTGGCCTTCGTCCGTTCCGACGCCGGTCAGAAGGTGGTCAAGGAGACCGGCTTCGTGGACCTGCGGGTCCAGACTGATTTCACCCGTGCTGAGAGGGTGAGTGAGCACGAGATTGGCCGCTGCGGCCTGTCCAGCCGCTGGGATGGCGATCCCAATGAATATTGCAGCTTGATCAAGACGGCCAATTTGCAGCCGGCCGTCATCAAGTTTCGGAGCGGAAGCGATGAATTGGACAGCTTGGCCCGAGACGACGTGCAGCGCTTTCTGCGGGCCGCTCAGGCCAACCCCAACCGCACACTCATTCTGGCGGGTCACGCCGACAGCTTGGGGCGCTATAAGACCAACTGCCGGCTTTCCCTGTTCCGAGCGGAGGCTGTCCGCAAGGTGCTGGCGCAGAACGGCGTGACCAACACCTCGATCCGCGGTTTCTGTGACGAAATCCCGCGGGGCGACAACGAAACGCCTGACGGGCGTGACGCCAATCGGCGGGTAGAACTGCTGGTAAAATAGGGAACACAGGCGCGTTTTACCCAGATCGAAATGCCCGTTTCTCGCTGTCGAGGCCCATAAAGTCTTCGGCCTGTGGCCGAAGTCGCGCGAGCCGGGATCCTCGCTCTCTGTGGGCTGAGGTTCCGCCGATCTCCAGATCATGGGGCCAGCGCCGGGTCGAGAAGACTCGGGCGGCCATGCCCGAGGCCGCCCTGGTGTTTGGCTGCGGCCCCACGTCACGCAACGGCTTTTGACGACGGTGCTTCACCGCGCGGCGGCCTTGCCGCCCAGCATGCCGATGACGCAGGCGAGCGCCATCAGCAACACCTGCTTGAAGACGTCGATCGCCGGCTGAAAGCGCGGCCAGGCCTCGGATGTCGCCAGCAGCCCGCCCGACAAGGTCAAGACCATGATCGACACCACCGACAGGATCATCACGGCGATCAGTCCCATCAGGCAGATCACGAAAATATCGAGTTGAACGCGCTCCTTGGCGTTGGCGCCCGGCGCCGGCGGCGTCGGTGAAGATCGCACGGCCCGCTCTCTCATCCTACTCACTCCCTGTGTCCGCGGGATGCGGCGTGAGCTCATGCTAGAAGCGGCGACCTCGCCGGGGTCGGCAATTATTTGCTCGCATCGGTCCCCGCGGCGCGGTCTTCGTCGCCCTCAGAACGAGGCGGCCGCTCGGCCGGAGAAGCCGCGCCAGTTGCCGGTCAGCATGGGAGCGGCCCAATAATAAGGGCGGGTCCAGTCATCGCGCCCGTGGGGGCCCTGGATCTCGCCGGCGATCATCCGACGCTGGATGCTCGCCAAGGCCTCGTCCTTGCCCACGCCGTCGATCAGCCAGTGGTCGAAGAAGCTCAGGATCAACTGGGTCTGGGCGTCGTTATCGACCTTCCAAGCGGTCGAGATGACGGAGCGCACCCCGGCTGCGCTGAGCAGTCGATCGACCGACATGTCGCCGCCCGGCACGAGACTGGCGCCCGAGCGGCCCGTCGCACAGGCGCTGAGGACGACCAGATCAGCCGACGATCGCTCTTGGGCGAGGTCTTCGAGTGGGATTGTCGAGCCGTCGCCGAGCAACAAGCGCGAGCGGCGGGGTGAAAGCGTGTCCGGCAGGCAGTGGGCGGCGCAGGCCACGACAGAGTGTGTCGCCATGGCGTTCAGCACGGCCTGGCGCGTGAAATCGCGCTCGACCGCGAAGGTGATCTCGCCGAAGGCTTGCGCGGTGCGCCGGACGCCTTCCAGTTCGGACATGATCTGGATCGGGCCGGCCAGACCGGGCGCGCCGCGGCCAGTTCCGCCCAGGAAGAAGCGCGGCGGTCGCACGAGATCCTGCGCCAGGATCTGAGCGTCGGTCGGTGCGCGGCAAATGGTCAAACGCTCGACCAGCCAGGATTTGCCGTCGTGAAGACTCGACCAGGGCAGGACTTGCAACGCGCCGCTGGCCGCGATCACGAGACGCTCGACGCCGTCCTCGCGCAACGCCGCCTCCACCGGGGTGATCAAATGGTCGAAGAGATGGGCCAGTTCGGGAAGGTCGGCCAGCGCAGCGCGCGCTTCGATGTTCTGAAGCGCGGCGAAGACCCAGGCGTTGATCTGTCGCGCCGACACGGGCAGCTGCCGCGACAGGGTCCGCTTCGACGTCCTGAGGATCAGGCTGGTTTGTTCCGCGCCCGGCATGACTTGGATCAGGGCGTCGCTCGCCATGAACGCCGTGGGCAAATCATGGAAGATCGGCCGGGCGCTCGCCGTTTCCGCCTGTTCGAGCGCTAGCCGTATGTGGTCGCCAAGTTCCGACATCAAG
Organism: Caulobacter soli; assembly: GCF_011045195.1. GTDB lineage: Bacteria > Pseudomonadota > Alphaproteobacteria > Caulobacterales > Caulobacteraceae > Caulobacter > Caulobacter soli. The sequence continues at coordinate 380,947 of NZ_CP049200.1, forward strand.
GTCAGCGCCCGGCTCGGCTCGCCAGCGTTTCGGGCGGCGTAGTAGATCATCGCCGCGGCGTTCTCGGGCCCGAGCAGCAAGGCGGCGCCTGGATCAAGACCACTACGCTCATCACCGGCTTCGGGAGCGATTTCGTTCTGGCGCCTGAGGGCCATGACCATGCTCGCCTCGGCCAGACGTCCTTCGGCGATCAGATCGGACACCAGGTGCGAAAACAGCCTGGCGAGCCGGCCATCCTCGTTCACGCCCAAGCTATCGTCGATGCTCGCCAAGTCCGAGCGAAGCGAAATGACTTCGGCCACGGCCAACTTCGCCAGCAGGATGCGCTCGGCGGCGGAGCCCGCTGAAGCGCCGAGCAGGTCCAAGACCCGCCAGCGCAACGCCTGCTTGTTGCGAACGTCGCGTGCGAAGACCAAAGCTTTGCAGACGATGTTGCGAACCTTCGTCGGGTCCGCGCCCAGGTCCAACACCACCTCGGCCCGCCCCAGAAGAAGCTCTGGCGCAAGATCGTAGCTGACCTGACCCATGCGCCAGGCGGCCTCGGCCTCGGCGACGGCCGTTCGCACGATGGCGTCGACGTCCCGGGCGTCGAGCGCCTCGTAGCTATCCTTCATGGCCGCCATCAGACCTATCCAGGGCGAGGCCTGCCTCGCGGTCTTGCCCCGGCGATTGCGATGGGCCAGCAGCTCCGCGTCGAGGACGCTGATCGCCTCCTCGGTTCGCCCGGCGTGCCAGAGGGCGTCGGCGGAAGACATGGCCAGGAGCCAGGGCGGCGGCGGATTAAGTCGCTGAATCTCCGCCTCCAGCTGGTCCCAGAGACGATCGCAATAGGCGGCGTTTTCAGCTTCGCCCAGAGCCCGGTAGGAAGATCCCAGCGCCGCGAGCAATTCGAGCCGCTCCACCCTGGCGCCGTCACGGTCTTGCAGATCGCCGAGCGCCGGGACGCCAAAGCCGATGCATTGGCCATAGTCGCCCGCCTGGGCCAAGGCCACCGCGTAGAGCGCTCCGGCGCGCGTCAGCGCCTTGCGATTTTCATCGTCCAGCCGGAGGAGCGCGTCGGTGAACTCTTGCGGATGCGGCCGCGTCTCCAGCCGGACCTCTATACGCGCGAGCTTGATCAGGATGACGCAGGCGTGCGCCGCCAACACCCGAAATTGCAGCGCCTCGCCGGATTTCTGCATCCGCTCGGCCTTGGCCCGCGCCGCGGCCGAGCTGATGCGGGCGAAGGTTGAATCTAGCGCCTTCCAGCCCGTCATGTCTTGAGGCCCAGCGTGAAAAGGCCCCGGTAGACCGTGGTCTGGAGAGACTGATCGGCGATCTGTCGCGCCAGAAGGCGAATGGTTTCCAGACCAAGCCACGCAAAGTTTCTGTCTGGCGCGGGCCGGGGCAGCGCCGTCAGGGCGCGATCGGTCACCACCCCCACGGTCGTGCAGCGGGCAAAGCGATCCGACATCGTGAACCCGGTGCGCGCAGCGCTGCTGAACGGTTCGGGAACAAGGGTGGGATTTGCAAAGCGGAGTTCGGCATGGAGCGGGGAAGGCGCGACCATGGCGCAGGCGGCCTGGCGCCCGCGCGCGTCGGACGAAATTTCGAAGACATAGAGGAAGCCTGTGACTTTCCGATCCATGCCCAATCGGTATGCGTAGGACGCGCCCGGCGGCAGACGGCGCAGGAGGGCTTGTTCTTCCAGTTCGTCGCGCTCGGCCGCTCCGCGCGCCCGCGTCAGCTCGAGCACTTCGATGTCGAGGGGCGCAGCCGAGAAAGCCATCAGCGCATGGAGGAAATCGGCCGCCGTCGCGCTGTCCCCGGCCGGTGTAGGGAGTATGCCTCTATAGGATTCGAAGGTGCCATAGGCATTCTTGACGAGGCGAAGATTGAACTCTTCATAAGAATACTGATCTGTCAAAAGCCTCCATGCCTCCTCTGAGGGTTCGGTCAACTCATGGAGATGGAAGAATTTGGCGATAATCCTCAGTTCGGCTTCCTTGAAGATTCTGGGATCGGCGCAGCGTTTCGACCAGGTCGACTGATCACGAAACCCGATGAGCGGTATGAACTGTTTCTCAAAACCCTCGACGACGACTTTCTGAAGCCTTGCATGCTCCAGAGGGTTGGTGCTGTAGCGCTGGGGCGAATAGAGCCTGCGCAAGATCGCGATCTTGTTCCTAAAATCATTCATCCGCCCTGCCCTATCCCCGTGTCCTTGGCGTCGCCGCACCCGAGTAGTTCCGTGGACTGCTCGCCCCCCTGGCGCTTTCCGGGCCAGGTGAGATGGCTGGGCGCGCAAGCTCGCCGGACCCGAACCGTCGCCGTTTCATGCCGCCCAGGGGCGCCTGGCCTCGGATGTGGGAGCGGCGGCTCTGCTCACAAGCGAAGTTTGGAGCGCATCGTCGACGACCCGCAACCCAACATTGCCTCAAGTTCGCTTACGTGCTGGAAAGGGCGAAGGGGCGACCGGTTACCCGGCCGCCCCTTCTATGCCGGCAGGAGCTCCGGCGCCGATCCCGCAGCCTCGCCCAAGAAGCCGTAATAGCGTTCGGCGGCGTCCATCAGGCTGTTGAGGAACCAGGCGTTGATCGTTCCGGCGACGGCTGCGCCGACGATCGGCATGAAGCGTGTCGGGAGGCTGGCGACGATCTTGGCGGCGATCTTGCTGGCGATCAGCTTCGATCCGCCCTTGAGCATCAGCTTCTTCCCGACGATCGCCGCAACGGCGGAGCTGAGCATTTGAGTGTTCAGACTGACGGCGGCCTTGGCGATCGCCTTCGTGCCGGCGGAGCCAGCAAGAGAGCTCGCCAGGGCCCCGCCCAGGTTCGACCCGGCGGCTGCGGCGGCCCCTCCCGCCAGATGGGCGCGGGTCGCCGCGAGGAGATCGCCGTCCAGGGCGACAGCGCCAGCCCAAACCGCGAGAATGGCTTCGTAGTCGTCGTCGGACGCCGCGCCTGTGGTGATCGTACCGATGCCGAGGGAGGCGCGGCTCATGATGTTGAGCAGCGCCGGAATTTCGATCGCCAGGGCGGCGAAGGCGACCGGGCCGCCGATGAGGTTTCCGCCAGCCGCCGCAACCGCCAGGCCGACATGCTTGGTGCGCCAGGCCGAAAGGGATTGCCCGTGGGCGTCGGCGTTCACCTCGGCCGCGCTGGCCTTGCAATTGAGCACGGCGGATTGCACCAGCTCTGCGGTCTTGACCTTCAGATCGTCGATCCAACCCATGTCCCGCTCCGGCCAAGCCCTCAGAACAGTGTTCGGTGAAGCTTTGCGCGAGTTCAACCGAAATGTTGGGGTCAGGGTGCGATGCGCTCTTAGATTGACAGCCTGAAGCAGCCACCCCGCCGCCGGTCCGCCTATTCGGCCGCAAACAGCTCGCGAATCCGCGACGCCAAGGTCTCCATCGTGAACGGCTTGGTGATCATCGCCATGCCAGGCTCGAGGAAGCCGGGAGCGAGCGCCGCGTTCTCGGCGTAGCCGGTCATGAACAGGATCTTCAGTCCGGGCCGTTGCACGCGGGCGGCGTCGGCGATCTGGCGGCCGTTGAGGCCCGGGAGGCCGATGTCGGTGATCAGCAGGTCGATGGATCGGCTCGATTGCAGGACGTCCAGACCGGTGGGCCCATCATCGGCCTCCAAGGCCAGATAACCAAGCTCGCTCAGCACCTCGACGACCAGGGCCCGGACCACCGGCTCGTCCTCGACCACCAGCACGGTTTCGCCCTGGTGGCCGCCCTCGGACTGGATCAAGACGGCGGGAAAGTCCTGGTCCTCCGCCTCGCCTTCATCGCGCGGCAAATAGAGCTTGAAGGTCGCGCCTTTTCCTGGCGCGCTGTCGATCTTGGCGTGACCGTGCGATTGGCGCGCGAAGCCGTAGATCATCGACAGGCCCAGGCCCGTCCCCTGCCCGGTGGGCTTGGTGGTGAAGAACGGCTCGAAAGCGCGCGCGATGATCTCGGCGCTCATGCCTACGCCGGTGTCGCTAACACTGATGCAGACGTACCGACCCGGCCGCAGATCGGGCTCGGTGACAGCGTCGACCTGGTCCAGATCGACGTTACGCGTCTCGATCGTCAGCCTGCCGCCGTCGGGCATGGCGTCACGAGCATTGATCGCCAGGTTGAGCACGGCGTTTTCGAGCTGATTGGGGTCGCATCGCGTGGGCCAAAGGTCGTCGGGCAGCGACAGGGTCAGCTCGATGGTTTCACCCAATGTGCGGCGCAGCAGTTCCTCCATGGAGCCGATCAACGGATTGGGGCGGACCGACCGCGGATCGAGCGGCTGGCGTCGCGAGAAGGCCAGGAGCCGGTGGGTCAAGGCCGCCGCGCGCTGAGCCGAGGCCATGGCTCCGGTCACGTAGCGACCCAGTTCGGCCGTGCGCCCCTCGTTCAGCCGCCGTTGCATCAGGTCGAGGCTGCCGGTGATGCCTTGCAGAAGATTGTTGAAGTCGTGGGCGATGCCGCCGGTGAGCTGGCCGATCGCCTCCATTTTCTGGGACTGACGCAGCGCTTCCTCGGTCGAGCGCAACTCGCGGGTGCGGGCCTCGACCCGGATCTCGAGCGTGGCGTTCAAGGCTCGGAGCGCCGCTTCGGCCTCGCCGCGTTCGATGACCTGGCGAGTGCGTTCGGCCACTTCCTGCATGAAGGCGATCTCATCGGCGCGCCAGAAACGGGCGGGACGGTCGTTGAGATAGACGATGGTGTGCAAGCGGCCCGCCCGCAGGAAGGGCACGACCAAGATGGCGCGCGTGTCGACGCTCGACGCCGTCGCGCGCGTCTCGGCCTCGTCGCTGATGGCGTCGGAGAAGAGATCGTCGACGACGACGGTCTCCCCGGCGCCGAGCTTGGCCACGATCTTGCGCCCGAAGGCGTGGGCCGGGAATCGCCCGAGCAGCGGCGGCACGCTGCCGTCGGTCCAGCAGATCGCATAGTCGAACACGTCCTCGACCGGATCGAGCTGGCCGTAGCCGACCCGCGACACCCCGAAATAGCGGCCCATCAACGCGCTGGCCGCGTGCAGGGCGACGTCGGTTTCAGAGCCGCGCAGCAGGTCGCTCAGCTCGAGCATGAAGGCGTGGCGCTCGTCGGCCAGCTTGCCGGCGGTGATGTCGATGGCCGTGCCGACGGCGCGGACGCATCGCCCGTCGAGGTCGAACAGGCCCTTGCCCTTGGCCGCCACCCAACGCACGGCCCCGTCTTCCTTGCCGATCGTGCGATACTGCACGTCGTAGGTGGCCCTCAGCTCGGGATCCAGCGCCCGCGCGAACGCGTCGGTGGTCGCGGCGTGATCGTCCGGATGCAGGCCGCCGTAGAAATCGTCGAGCGTGCAGGCCACGTGCGGCGAGATCCCGAACATGGCCTTGGTCCGGTCCGACCAGGTCAAGACGCCGGTCAGCAGGTCCAGATCCCAGGTGCCGATCTCGGCGGCCTGGGTGGTCAGCCGCAAGGACTCTTCGCTGAGGATCAGGCGCTCTTGCGCGGCCCGGCGATCGCTGATGTCGCGCAGAAAGCCGATGAAGGCGGCCGGTCCGCCGGGCGTGGCGATGATCGACAGCTCGACCGGAAATTCGCGGCCGGTCTTGTCCAGGGCGGTGATTTCGATGCGCCGGTCGACCACGCGCGCCAGGCCCGTCTCCTGGTAGCGTCGAAGGCCGTCATGGTGGCTCTTGCGGTGCTGGGACGGAACGATGAGCTCGCCCATGTTCTGGCCCAGCGCCTCGTCACGGCTCCATCCGAAGATACGGACGGCGGCCCTGTTCCAGGCCAGGATGCCGCCGCGGGGGTCAATCGCCACGACCGCGTCCAACATCGCGTCCATGACGGCCAGCGCGGCTTCGGCGATGGAATCTGGATCGGCCATTGGTCACTGCCCTGCAATCTGGCCGGCCGGCGCGACGTCGGATGGATTCTCTGACGCGCGTCACGACTGTCGAGCTATGGACGCATGATTGGCACGCCGCCGGGTGTCCTGTCACGATCGCGTTCCGGACGGTCAGCCCGCGCCCGTCCGGAATGCCTTCCCGCGCCGTCGCGCCCAAGGCCTGGGCGGTCGTCGGCCCAGCGCGGGCGTCGTCGGGGAAAGGTCTCTTCCGGCGATTAACCAGTCCAGTCCCGGCGCATACGCGATGAGCGCGTCTCATCCATGCACGTAGAGCTCCGAACCAAGCAGCATCAAATTAATCGACCGGTATTTCCAACGCGTGTTTGATTTCAGGTCTTCCGATCATCTTGCGGGCATTTCCATGCAAAAGTGGCGACGACAACGTTGTCAGAATAAATCGACTGTTTCGACGGTCAATGCGGCCGTTTATGTTGTCGACAAAGGCGGACGCCAGTTTCGCCACATATGCAGCAGGACGAGACATGCAGACCCAAGGGCTGGGCGCCAACGCGCCCCCGACGAAACACGCGCGTCTGTTGGCGTGGGTGGACGAAGTCGCCGCGCTGACCAAACCGAAGGCCGTCCACTGGTGCGACGGCTCGGACGCGGAATGGGCGGCCCTGACCGACGAGCTGGTCGCCGCCGGCACGCTCAAGCGTCTCAACCCTAATCTACGGCCCAATTCGTTCTACGCCGCCTCCGACCCGCGCGATGTCGCCCGTGTCGAGAGCCGCACCTTCATCTGCTCGCAGGACCAGGCCGACGCCGGCCCCACCAACAACTGGCGCGATCCAGTCGAGATGCGCGGCCTGCTGAACGGCTTGTTCGACGGCTGCATGCGCGGCCGCACCATGTATGTGGTGCCGTTTTCGATGGGTCCGGTCGGCTCGCCGATCAGCGCCCTGGGCGTGGAGATCACCGACAGCGCCTATGTCGCCGTCTCGATGCGGGTCATGACCCGCATGGGTCAGGCGGCGCTGGAAGCCCTGGGCGACGACGGCTTCTTCGTGCCGGCCCTGCACACCCTGGGCGCGCCGCTGGCCGAGGGCCAGGACGACGTGGCCTGGCCGTGCAATGACGAGAAGTACATCGTCCATTTCCCCGAGAGCCGCGAGATCTGGTCGTACGGCTCGGGCTATGGCGGCAACGCCCTGCTGGGCAAGAAGTGCTACGCCCTGCGCATCGCCTCGGTGATGGCCCGCGACGAAGGCTGGTTGGCCGAGCACATGCTGATCCTCAAGCTGACCTCGCCGGCCGGCAAGGTGCGCTACGTGGCCGCCGCCTTCCCCAGCGCCTGCGGCAAGACCAACATGGCCATGCTCCAGCCCACCCTGCCCGGCTGGAAGGCCGAGACGATCGGCGACGACATCTGCTGGATGCGGTTCGGCGACGACGGCCGGCTGTACGCGATCAATCCGGAAGCCGGCTTCTTCGGCGTGGCGCCAGGCACGGGCGTCAAGACCAACAGCAACGCGGTCGACACCCTGCACTCCAACTGCGTCTACACCAACGTGGCCCTGACCGCCGATGGCGACGTCTGGTGGGAAGGTCTCAGCGACCATCCGCCCGAAGGCCTGACCGACTGGAAGGGCCGCGCCTGGTCGCCGGAATCGGGCGAGCCCGCCGCCCACCCGAACGCCCGCTTCGCCGTGCCGGCCGGCCAGTGCCCGGTCATCGCCGACGAGTGGGAAGACCCGGCCGGCGTACCGATCTCGGCCATTCTGTTCGGCGGCCGCCGCGCCTCGGCCGTGCCGCTGGTCACCGAGGCCTTCGACTGGGAGCACGGAGTGTTCCTGGCCTCCAATGTCGCCTCGGAAGGCACGGCGGCGGCCGAGAACAGCATCGGCGAACTGCGCCGCGATCCCTTCGCCATGCTGCCGTTCTGCGGCTACAACATGGGCGACTACTTCAATCACTGGCTGAAGGTCGGCGCGTCGGCCGATCCGGCCAAGCTGCCCCGCATCTACTTCGTCAACTGGTTCCGCAAGGACGAGCGCGGCAAGTTCGTCTGGCCGGGTTACGGCGAGAACAGCCGCGTGCTGAAGTGGATCGTCGACCGCCTGGAGGGCGAGGCCGAAGCCGTCGACAGCCCGATCGGCCGCCTGCCCGCCCGCGACGGCCTGGACCTGACGGGTCTGGACCTGACCGAGGCCCAGCTGGACCTGCTGCTCACCGTCGATCCCGAGATCTGGCGCGCCGAGGCCGCCCTGATTCCCGAGGCCTACGACAAGTTCGGCGCCCGATTGCCGCCGGCCCTGTGGGACCAGTTGGACGCCCTGCGCGAACGGTTGGCCCGCGCCGGCCAGCCCGCCAAGGTGCTGGAGCAGGCCTGACGCAAGCCCCTCACACCTTAGAGATAGACATCAAAGCGCCGGGAAGGCCTGGCGCGCGGAGACCGAATGCACGTCGCTATGGATAAGCCCGCCCGCAAGTACGTGGTCGGCAATTGGAAGATGCACGGCAACCTGGCCGCCTTGCCCGTCCTGGGCGCCATCGACGCGGCGGCGCGCCAGACGCCCGCCGTGGACGTGGGCCTGGCCGTGCCCGCGACCCTGATCACCGCCGCCTGGCAGGCCGCGGGCGCGCTGAGCGTCGGCGCTCAGGACATCCACGCCGCCGACAAGGGCGCGCACACCGGTTGCCTGTCGGCCCCCATGGTCAAGGACGCCGGCGCCGCCTTCACGATCGTCGGCCACAGCGAATGCCGGGCGGGCCGCCAGGAGACCGACGCCGAGGTGCGCGACAAGGCGCAGGCCGCGCGCCGGCATGGCCTGTCGGTGATCCTCTGCGTGGGCGAACCGCTGGACATCCGCGAGGCCGGCCGCGCCGAGGCGGTGGTTCGAGGTCAGCTCGAGAATTGCCTGCCGGCCGACGCCGATGGCGACTGGCTGTCGGTGGCCTATGAGCCGATCTGGGCCATCGGCACCGGCCGCTCGGCCACCGCGGACGACATCGCCGCCATGCATGCGGTGCTGCGCGAGACCTGCCGGGCGGCCCTGGGCGCGGCCGGCGACCGCGTCCGGCTGCTGTACGGCGGCTCGGTGACGCCGGCCAACGCCGCCGACATCCTGGCGACCCCGAACGTCGACGGCGTGCTGGTCGGCGGCGCCAGCCTGACGGCCGAGACCTTCCTGCCCATCATCGCCCACGCCTGAGCGCTGGCCCGTTGTTGGGGGAAGATGAGGCGCGTGTAGAAATCGACGCAATCAGTACGCTTGCATTCTCATTAGTACGCGACAAGGTAGAGCTTCTGAACGCTGCGGGGGCGCATGTCACAGTCCGAGGGTCTTAGGGTCGCAACCGCGGGGAAGGTCCTGGGCTGGTCGCTCGCCGCCGCCGCCTTGGCGGTCGCGATCATCTTCATGAGCGGCGGCGGTAGCGAGAACGGGTTTATCACCTTGCTCCTGGGCTGTGGCGTGCTTGGCGTGGTCATCGGCCTTGGCATGCTGGTCGTCGCCAGCCTCTCCAAGGTCGGACGCGCCATTGGCGGCGCGGTGAGTCTCCGCACGGACCCCGAGCGCATCATGCCGCTGGTCGCGGTCGCAGAGATCTTTGCCGATGACCGGGTCCCCCAGCCCACAGTAACTGCGCCTCCTGTCGAGGGGGCCTGGTTGAGCATTTCTCGGGACCTGGACGCTCTGAAGGGGCACGCCGCTTATCTGGACACCCTCAAGGGCCAAGCCGAAACCTGCGCCAATCAAGCCGTCAGCACCTTCACCGCCGATCGTGAAAAGCTCCGACACCAGCAGGGCCAGGTGCTCCGATGGGCCCATCGCGGCAAGCAGGCTTTGAAATGGGTCGAAGGTTTGGAAGGCCTTCGCGCCGATGCGTCCGGCTTGCCCCAGTTGGCGCGCTTGCGCCTGCCGCCCGCTCCGACCTATTTGACCCCCGCCCAGTTCGCGCGGAAATATTCCATTCTGCCGAGCAGCACCGGTCATGCGATGGGGCGTTTGATGGTCGCCAACGGCGGATTGGGCAATCCCACCAACATCGGCATGGCCGTCGCGGCGGCCGGCGTGCTGGCCTTGCGCGCCAAGAGCACGGTTTCCAAAGCCAAACGCGCCGTCGCCGACGCTCAAGGCGCGATCGGCGGCTTTTGCCAAGAGGCGCAATCCACCATTGCGTTGCTGGGGCGAGCCCACGAGGAGATGGTCGACGTTTCGGGTCGACTCAAAGCGGTTGAACGTGAAATCGAGGGCCTGATCATTGATGTGACGTCGCAGGTTTCCGCCCGCGTGGCTCTGTCGAACCTGTCGGCGGAGGGACGGTCCAAGGTGGCGCAGCTTTATTATTGGACGCTGGCCGCCGACCAGGTCGCGCGCCAGGCGCCGGCGTGAAAGACATGAAAACGCCTGCCCTTTCTCCGAGCCAGATCATGGTGCGTGACGCTCGCGGCCGCGCTGAGCCCCTCCCGTTCACCTTGAACAGCGCCGATGTCGTGACCCTGGCGATCGAGGCCCTGCAGCTGGCGAAACTGATCGCCACGGAGGCCCGGGACTTGGAAGCCATCAGGCTCGACCATGCCTTGAGAGCCCAACGCATGGGCCAACTGCATGACGAGATGATGCTGTTGATCGAGCGGGAATATCAGTCGCGCAGCCAGCAGGTGGCCTGCATCCACGATCTTGTGAAGCTGTTCATCGCGGCCGGTCAGTTCGAGGTCGCTCAGCAGGTCATGAACCGCCTGACCGACATCCTTGCCGTCAGTCCCCTGCAGATGGCCCTGCAATACCGCGCTCAGGGTCTGTGAGGATCAGCCCCGCGCCTGACGGACAGGAACGAACTAAGCGCGGTGGTCGAGAAGGAGAGGCGCTGGTCTTCCAGGAAAGACGGAGCGAGTCCGATCCGCCGGCCGGACCGACCGGCGTCATCGCTGGACTTCGTCGTCGCGCGGCCTTGGCGACGGTTCGGTCGGGGCCAAGGGGGCGGTTCTGGGCGTGAGGCAGGCGGTCGTGAATTTGCGTCCTATCGCCAGGCGCCCGACAGGATGAAGGGCGTCCAATAGAAGGTCGCCCAGGACGTAAAGGATGGCCGGGTCGAGCAGCGTAACGGCTATCTTTCGTTTCAGGATCGCCGCCAGTGCGTTGAGCGTATCGAGCACTTGCAACGGATCGCCGGCGTCTGACCTCCGGTCACGATGCGCGTCCAGCACGGCCGCTCCAGCTCATCGCGGGCTTGGGTCGGCCACTTGCGACCGTCGCCTGTTGAACGCGTCTTATGGCGCCAGCGCCGCCTTCTCCCGTTTGCAGGCGCCGGCTTGGCGCGCGAGCCGCAAGAGCAGGTCAGTCGGGATCAAGCCGTCGCCTCGACCAGCAGCGTGATCCCTGTCGACAGGGATCGGCGGAGATGCGGTCAAGGGCTGCGATTCGACATTCGACCTTCAAACCAGACGCCGCTGGCGGCCGCCCAAGGTCTCAAACGCGCCCATTCCACCCGCTCTGGGCGCCGATCCGCGTCGGGCCTTCCCCTGAAGGCGGAGGCTCGGTCGCACGTCTAAGCCCTACCCTAGCCTGCCCTGACGATCGGCCGTTCGGAGCGTCTCCGGGCGGGCCCGTTCGGCGCGGCGAGCGTCCAGTCGTTGCGCCGGGCGTGGGGCTGGAAGCATGGTGGTCATCAGAAAAATGAGTCTCGTTCTCCATTTTGTCCATTGAAATAGGCGATTTTCAAACGTACTGCGCTTACTAACAGGACGCTTCAGGAGGAAAACGATGCGGGAAGCTGTTATTGTCTCGACCGCGCGAACCGCCGTGGGCCGCGCCCATCGCGGCGCCTTCAACGACACCGAGGCCCCGGTCCTGGCCGCGCACGTGGTGCGCGCGGCGGTCACGCGCGCCGGCATCGATCCGGCCCGCATCGACGATCTGTTCATGGGAACGGGAAACCAGTGGGGCACCCAGGGTTACAACCTGGGCCGCCTGGCGGTGCCCGCCGCCGGCCTGCCCCAGAGCGTGCCCGCCTTCACCCTGGACCGCAAATGCGGCTCGGGCCTCACGGCCTTGGCCCTGGCGGCGCGGTCGATCATCGCCGGCGACATCGATGTCGCCGTGGCCGCGGGCGCGGAGTCGATCTCCCTGACGGTCAACGCCCACGCCCCGAGGTTCCGGGCGCGCTCGCAGGCGGTGATCGCCGCCGAACCCACGGCCTATATCCCGATGATCGAGACCGCCGAGATCGTCGCCGATCGCTACGGGATCAGTCGCGAGGCCCAGGACGCGTTCTCGGCCGAAAGTCATCGTCGCGCCGCGGCGGGCGTCGCCGCGGGTCGGTTCGCCGAGGAGATCGTGCCCCTGACCGTCGAGAAGGCGATCGTGGAGAAGGACGGGTCGATCTCGGGGCATCAGACCGTGACCCTGACCGCCGACGAGGGCATACGGCCGGACACCACGGCCGAGGGGCTGGCGGCGCTGAAGACCGTCTGGAAGGATGGCGAATGGGTCAAGGAAGGCCGTTTCGTGACGGCCGGCAACGCCAGCCAGCTGTCGGACGGCGCCTCGGCCCAGGTGGTGATGGAGCGGGCCGCCGCCGAACGTGAAGGCCTGGAGATCCTGGGCGTCTACCGGGGCTTCCAGGTGGCGGGCTGCGCGCCCGACGAAATGGGCATCGGACCGGTGCTGGCGATCCCCAAATTGCTCGAACGCGCCGGCCTGACCATCGACGACATCGGCCTGTGGGAGATCAACGAGGCCTTCGCCAGCCAGGTGCTCTACTGCCGCGACACCCTGGGCATAGATCCCGCCAAGCTCAATGTCGACGGCGGGGGCATCGCCATCGGCCATCCGTTCGGCATGACCGGAAGCCGGATCACCGGCCACGCCCTGATCGAGGGGCGCCGTCGCGGCGTCCGCTACGTCGTCGCCTCTATGTGCATCGCCGGCGGCATGGGCGCGGCGGGTCTGTTCGAGCTGGTCTGAGCGCCTCGCCCGCCTCTGTTTTCAAGGAGTTCTCGTGGATCTTTCATTTTCCCCTCAGGAAGAAGCCTTCCGCGCTGAAGTGCGCGCCTTCCTCGCCGCGAACCTGCCGCCGGAGCTGTCGGGCAAGGTCTGGGCGCGTCAGCGACTGAGCAAGGCCGACATGGAGCAATGGCACGCCATTCTCAACGCCCGGGGCTGGCTGGCCAGTCACTGGCCGACCCAGTGGGGCGGTCCAGGCTGGTCGGTGATCGAGCGCTTCATCTTCGAACATGAAGCGGCCCTGGCCAATACGCCGCGGATCGTGCCGTTCGGCGTCAACATGCTGGGGCCGGTGCTGATCAAGTTCGCCGCCGAGGCCCAAAAGCAAGCTTTGTTGCCCAGGATCCTCAACGGCGCCGACTGGTGGGCGCAAGGGTTCTCCGAACCGGGCGCGGGCTCGGACCTGGCCGGCCTGAAGACCACGGCGGTGCGCGATGGCGACCACTATGTCGTCAACGGCCAGAAGACGTGGACGACGCTGGGCCACTACGCCAACAAGATCTTCTGCCTGGTGCGCACCGACCCGACGGCCAAGAAACAGCAAGGCATCTCCTTCCTGCTCATCGACCTGGACGCCGAAGGCGTCCAGGTGCGCCCGATCATCACCTTGGACGGCGAGCACGAGGTCAACGAGGTGTTCTTCACCGACGTTCGGGTGCCGGTCGGCAATCTGGTCGGGGAGGAAAACCAAGGCTGGACCTACGCCAAGTATCTCCTGACCTACGAGCGCACCAACATCGCCGGGGTCGGCTTCTCGGACGCGGCGCTGGCTCGTCTCAAATGGATCGCCGAACGGCAGGTGCGCAACGGCCGGCCGCTGGTGGAGGACCCGTTGTTCGCCGCCCGCCTGGCCCGGGTCGAGATCGATCTGGAAAACATGAAAACCACCAACCTGCGGGTTCTGGCGGCGGTGGCCGGCGGCGGCGTGCCCGGCGCGGAAAGCTCGATGCTGAAGATCAAGGGCACCGAAATCCGACAGGAAATCACCAGCCTGACCCGCCGGGCGTTGGGCGCCTACGCCCAGCCGTTGACGCCCGAGGAGCTCGACGCCGGCTCCAACGCCGAACCGATCGGCCCCTCCTATGCGGCCGGCGTCGCCGCCGATTATTTCAACAATCGCAAACTGTCGATCTTCGGCGGTTCGAACGAGGTTCAGAAGAACATCGTCGCCAAGACCATCCTGGGGCTCTGAGCATGGACTTTTCCCATAACCAAGACCGGCAGATGCTGGCGCGGACCCTGGATCGCTTCATCGCCGATCGCTACGCGCCCGAGGTCCGCAACAGGGCCGCCTATGGCCCCGCCGGCTACAGCCCGGACATCTGGGGCCAACTGGCCGATCTGGGGGTGATCGGCGCGCTGGTGAGCGAGGCCGACGGCGGCTTCGGGGGCGCCGGCTTCGACATCATGGCGGTCTTTGAAAGCCTGGGGCGCGGCCTGGTCGCCGAACCGTTCCTGACCGCGCTGCTGGCCAGCCGGGCTCTGGGGTTGGGCGGAGGGCGCGCCGCGCTGATCGAGGCGATTGTCGCCGGACAGGCGATCGTGGCGTTCGCCCATCAGGAACCGGGCGACATCGGCGTTGGCCCAACGCTCGCGACCCTGGCGCGCCCGCTGGGCGAGGGCTGGCGCTTGACCGGCGCCAAGGCGGTGGTCGGGCATCTGGCGGCCGCCGGTTCGGTCCTGGTTTCGGCGCGGGTCGAAGGCGGCGATCCGGACGCGGTGAGTCTGTTTCTCGTGCCCACGGACGCGGTCGGCGTTCGCGTGCGCGGCTATGGCGACATCGACGGCGGCGGCTCTGGCGAGCTGACCCTGGAGGACGCCGTCCTGGGTGCGGACGCGCTGGTCGGAAAACTCCATGGCGCGGGTCCGATCCTCGAGGCCGCGCAGGCGTATGGCGCCCTGGCCCTGGCGGCCGAAGCGCTCGGAGCCATGGAGGTGGTCAAGGACCATACGGTCGAGTTTCTGCGCACCCGGTTCCAGTTTGGCGTGGCGATCGGCGGCTTTCAGGCCCTGCAGCACCGCATGGCCGATCTGCTGATCGAGATCGAGCAGGCCCGTTCGGCGGTGATCAATGCGGCGGCGGCGGTCGATGGCCCGCGTCTGGCGCGCGAGCGCGCGGTCTCGGCGGCCAAATACACGGTCGGCAAGGTGGGCGCGCGGGTCGCCGAGGAGGCGATCCAGATGCATGGCGGGATCGGCATGACCTGGGAGCTGCCGTTGTCGCACTACGCCAAGCGTCTGGTGATGATCGATCATCAGCTCGGCGACGAAGACCTGCACCTGGCGCGCTATATCGCCTTGAGCACCCAGACGGCCTGAGTCCCCGGGGGGACTGAGGCCGGCCCGACGGACCCATGACGAGACCAGGCCTGCAGCCGCGTCATGGGTCCGTCGGGCCAGACCTTGATCGGACTAATTCAGGACGCCTGTGAACAGAGGCTTGGCATAGGCGCTGGACGCCTCGTCCGGCGTGATGCCCGGCGCCCAGAGCGGCAGGTCGGCCGCGCCGTTGATCATCGCCGTCAGGATTTCGGCGGCGATGGCGGGATCGACGGGCCGCACGGAGCCGTCGATCATGCCGTCGGTGATCTGGCCGGCGAAATGGGCGGTCTGGCGGGCCATGGTCACCATCAGGTTTTGTCGACTGGCGGGCGGAGAGGCCGCCAGGGCCATGTAACGCAGCAAGGGTCCATGGTCGCTCAGTTGACGCCGCACCAAGGCGTCCCCTTCGGCCGCCAAGCGGTCCATCAGCGACGCGCCGGTCGTGACCGAGGCGCGCTGGGCGTCGTGAACGATCTGGAAGCTGCGGTCGAAACACTCGGCGACTAGGTCGTCCTTGGTTTCGTTGTGGTGATAGAAGGAGCCCTTGGTCACGTTCAGTCGAGCCGAGATCTTGTCGACCGACGCGCCTTGGAAGCCTTCGGCGTTGATCATCTCCGTCGCCACGCGCAGGAACGCCTCGCGGGACACGGCCGCGGGGTCGTAGACCAGCGCGTCGAAACCCTGCAACGGGGCCGGCGGCCAGGACAGGGCGGTCTTGGCGAAGCCCTCGATCAGCACGTCGGCCATGCGCTCGGCCGCGCGTGGATAGTCTTCAGGTTGGTAGCGCGCCGCCCAGGTGCGGGCCCACAACACCGTGGACAAGACCAGGTGGGTGCGCGCGTTCTCTTCCCGGCGCTCGAAGGCCGGGCCAGATATTGGCCGCAGCAACGCGCGCAGCGCGCGAAAGAGTTCGTTGAACGCGGCGTTGACCGCCTGCGCCTGCGGTCCCGTCAACGCCCGCATGTCATAGAAGTTGATCAACTCGGCCCGGCGGCCGGCGGCGATGTCGGCGAGAAGCTCGAAATATCCCGTCAGGAACGCGCGCAACCGCCGCTCCGGCGTGGCCTCCGCGGCGGCCCGGGCCAAGGGGGGAGCGAAGGCCTCGGTGCTTCGCATCAGGCAGGCCGCCGCCAGATCCTCCTTGCGCTTGTAATAGTAGGTCACGCTCTGGGTGATCAGGCCGACCGCCTGACCGACATCCGACAACGTCGCGCCCCGAAGGCCTTTTTCGTTGAACAGGCGCGCGGCCGCTTCGACGAGCGCCTCGCGTTTGAGCTCATAGCGGTCGGTCT
Organism: Caulobacter soli; assembly: GCF_011045195.1. Classification (GTDB taxonomy): domain Bacteria; phylum Pseudomonadota; class Alphaproteobacteria; order Caulobacterales; family Caulobacteraceae; genus Caulobacter; species Caulobacter soli. The sequence continues at coordinate 397,378 of NZ_CP049200.1, forward strand.
GGCCGTCGGTCGTGGTTCGCCTGGTCATGGAGCCGCTCTAACAATTCACCGCCGACTAGAACAGCCTGTCGAACCCCGCCCTGCGCATCGGCCGCGCCGGGCCGGTCGAGCCCAGCGTCCGCAAGCTGGCGTTTGTCGCTCACCTTCGCTTGATTGAGACAAAGAGTATGGGCATTACTGCCGCAAAATAATGAGTCATAGGAAATTTTCAGATGCCCGTGATGTCTCCGGCCGCCGATCCTGTTTCGCTTCGCCGTGACCGTGAGGTTCGGATCATCACCATCGACAATCCGCCCGTGAACGCTTTGTCGACCGCGGTGCGGGCCGGCCTGGTGCGGGCCCTGCGGCAGGCCGCGGCCGATGACGCCGTCCAGGCGATCGTCCTGGTCTGCGCCGGGCGCTCGTTCATCGCCGGGGCCGACATCTCGGAATTCGGCAAACCGCCGCAGGCTCCGTCGCTGCCGGACGTCATCGCCGCCCTGGACGCCAGCCCCAAGCCGATCATCGCGGCCATCCAAGGCTCGGCGCTTGGCGGCGGCCTGGAGGTGGCCCTGGCTTGCCATTACCGGATCGCCGCGGCGTCCGCCCGCCTGGGGCTGCCGGAAGTCAAGCTGGGGCTGTTGCCCGGCGCCGGCGGCACGCAACGGCTGCCCCGGGCGGTTGGGGTGGCCACGGCGCTGGAGATGATCGCCCTGGGCGAGCCGGTGTCGGCGTCGGCGGCTTTGAAATCGGGTCTGATCGACCGGGTCGCGCAGGGCGAGGACTTGCTCGCCGACGCCGTCGCCTTCGCCCGTGAACAGATCGCCGCGGGCGCCGCGCCCCGCCGGCTCAGCGCCGCGCCCGCGCCGCTGGCCGAGGCGGCGGTGTTCGAGGCTTTTCGCAAGACGCATGCGCGACGTTTCCGTGGGTTCGCCGCGCCGGCGGCCTGTATCGAGGCGGTGGAGGCCTCCGCCCGGCTGCCGTTCGCCGACGGCGTCGCGCAGGAGCGCTCCCTGTTCCTGGGCCTTTTGAGCGGAGACCAGTCAGCGGCCCAGCGCCATGTGTTTTTCGCCGAGCGCACCGCCGCCAAGGTTCCGGGCCTGCCCGCCGACGCCGCGCCCCGCCCCATCGGCCGGGTCGGGGTGATCGGCGCGGGCACCATGGGCGGGGGCATCGCCATGAGCTTCCTCAACGCTGGCCTGCCGGTGGTGATCGTCGAGGCCAAGCCCGAGGCGCTCGAGCGCGGTCTGGCGACGATCCGGGCGACCTACGAGGCGGCCGCGGCCAAGGGGCGGCTTTCGCCGGAGGCCCTGGAGGCGCGGCTGGCGGCGCTGAGCGGGGCCTTGTCCTACACGGCCCTGGCCGATTGCGATCTCATCGTTGAGGCCGTGTTCGAGGACATGGCGGTGAAGAAAAGCGTATTCGCCCAGCTCGACGCCGTCGCCAAGCCCGGCGCGATCCTGGCCTCCAACACCTCCTATCTCGACCTGGACGAGATCGCCGCCGCCACCGGCCGTCCCGAAAGCGTGGTCGGGCTGCACTTCTTCTCGCCCGCTCACATCATGAAGTTGCTCGAGGTGGTGCGCGGCGCGAAGACCGCCCCCGATGTCGTGGCCACGGCGATGCAACTGGGCAAGACCCTGGGCAAGGTCGCGGTTCTGGTGGGGGTGTGCTTTGGCTTCATTGGCAACCGCATGCTCGCCCAACGCCAGCGCGAGGCCACCAAGCTGGTGCTGGAAGGCGCCCTGCCCTGGGATGTCGACCGTGTCCTGTATGATTTTGGCCTGCCGATGGGGCCGTTCGCGATGTCCGACCTCGCCGGCCTGGACCTGGGGTGGTCGCGGGAAACCTCCAAGGGCGAGACGTTGCGCGAACGGCTCTGCGAACGGGATCGTCGCGGCCAGAAGACCGGCGCGGGCTACTACGACTATGACGCCGCGCGTCGTACCACCCCGTCCGCGGTCACCGAACAGATCATCCTGGACCTGTGCCGCGAACAGGGCCGGGAGCGCCGGTTGATTTCCGATCAGGAGATCTTGGAGCGCTGCCTGTTTCCGATGATCAACGAGGCGGCCAAGATCCTGGAGGAGGGCATCGCCCTGCGCGCCTCCGACATCGATGTGGTGTGGGTCTCGGGTTATGGCTGGCCGACCTATACCGGCGGTCCGATGTATTGGGCTGACAAGATTGGCCTGAAGACCGTCCTGGCGGGGCTGAAGGATCATGCCCAGGCTTTGGGGCCGGAGGCGGCGCCCGCGCCGCTGCTCGAGCGCCTGGCCGGCGCGGACGGGCGTTTCGCCGACCTCTAGCGGGGCGACGGTCGTCGACGCCCGCGGCCGGTCGGCGCGGGTGTCGGGCTGGCATGCGCTAGCGGTCCCACCGGCTATGGGCGCGTGACGCGCGCCGTCCTTGGCTAGATTCCCTTCGCGGCGAGGGCGACAACCTCGCGAAACCAGGCGTGAGCGTCGTCGGAATTCCGGTTCGGCGCCCAAAAAAGCGCGATGTCGAGCGTCGCGGCCGGCGTCGGCGGGGGCAGGACCTCCAACCCGGCGAGGTCTTCGAACCGTCGGGCCAGACGCTCCTGCACCATCGCCAAGGCCGAGGTCTCGCCGACCATGAAGGTCAGCGCCGCGAAGCTCGAGCAGGTCAGCACCGTGGAGCTCGCGGTTTGGCGGCGAGGCTGCAGCAAGCTGTTTTGATCACCATCCAAGGTAGGGCCAGGTTGGTATCGCACATGGGCCGCGGCCTTGAAGGCTTGCGGGCCGATGCGCCCGTCGACGATCGCCGGATGCCCCCGCGCGGCTATGCAGACGAGCTCTTCCTGAAACAGCGTGCGGGCGCGCAGGCCCTCGACGGGAACATACGACCGCGGGGCGATGATCGCGTCGAGCTTGCCAGCGAGCATGTCGCCGACGCAGTGCTCGGTCAGGTCGACCAGCTCCAGGCGCACATGCGGGGCGTCGCGCTCGAGTATCTTGAGGATCGCCGGCATCAGGACGAAGGCGGCATAATCGGCGGTGCCGAGCATGAACCGGTCCGTGGCGACAGCGGGGTCGAACGCGTCTCGCGCCACCGTCCGCTCGATTTGCGCGATCAGGGCGGCGATCTTGGGTTTCAGGGCCTCGGCGCGGGGCGTCATCTGCATTTGCCGGCCGACCAGGACCAGAAGCTCATCGCCCAGCGCCGTGCGCAGGCGTTTGAGCGCGCTGCTGGCGGCCGACTGGGTGATGTTCAGCTGGACGGCCGCCCGCGTCACGTTCTGCTCGCGCAACAACGCATCCAGTACGACCAGCAGATTGAGGTCCAACCCGTTGAGACCCATCGCCATCCCCCCATCGATCCGCGTTTGTCGGCGGCAATCCATAAACCAAATTAATACAAGAGAGTAATGTCATCAATTTCACAACTGGGATTGCGGCGCCTAGTCTGGGATCAACCAAGGATCGCGCGGACCTCGAAGCTCCACCGGTCGCAAATCAAACAGGATGAGGAAGCCGCGCACATGGCCTACGACATGTCTCCGCACTATTCGATCGACGCCGCCCTGGTGGAGCGCGCGCGCGGACTGCAAGAGGGCCTGAAGGCCAACTACAAGCGCGGCGACGAAGATCGACGCCTGCCCGAGGCCAATTTCGAGAGCCTGAAGCAAGCCGATCTGCTGCGGGTCCTGGTGCCTCGCCGGCTTGGCGGACATGGCGCCAAGATGACCACGCAGCTGGCCGTGGCGGCGGCGGTGGCCAAGGGCTGTCCCGCGACGGCCTGGGTGCAGTCCCTGATCAACATCACTACCTGGGCGATGACCGCTCTGCCTGATGCGGGTCAGCAGGAGGTGTTTCTGGGCGAAGAGCGTCCGTTCGTCTGCGGCGTCCTAACCCCTGGGGGCGCGGCTCGCCCGACCGACGGCGGCTATCTGGTGACGGGCAAGTGGCCCTACGCCTCCGGATCCTATCACGCCAACTGGGGCACGGGCGGGGTGATGATCCTGGACGACCAGGGGATGGCGACCGGCGTTGGTACGGCCTGCATGCGGATGAGCGACCTTACGATCCAGGACACCTGGAAGGTGGTGGGCATGCGCGGGACCGGCAGCAACACCCTGGTGGCCGAGGATGTCTTCATTCCGCACGGGCGTCTGCTTCAAGTCGCGGCCCCGAACAAGAAGCTCGATTCCGAAGAAGCGGCGGACCATTGGCCGGTTGGCGCGGCGCTGTCGGTGGTGCTGGTGGGGCCTCTGCTGGGCATGGCCGAGGCCGTGCTCGAGCTCGTCGTCGCCAGCGCCGAGAAGAAGGGCTTCGCCTACACGACGTTCCCGCGCCTGGTCGATTCCCACGTGGCCATGCGCGACATCGGTCAATCGGCCTCAGAGATCCACGCGGCCAAGCTGCTGGCCTTCGACGCGGCCGCGACGATCGACGCGGGAGGCCCCGGGGTCGAGGTCAGCGTGTTCGAGCGCAATCGACTGCGCGCCGCCTGCGGTCATGCCTGCGCCCTGCTCAGAACCGCCGTTGATCGCCTGGTCTCGGTGTCCGGCGCCTCGTCCTTCGCCGAGGCGAGCCTGGTGCAGCGCTACTGGAAGGATCTGAACGTCGCTTCGCGGCACGCCTTCCTCGGCACCGAGCAATCGTTCGAGCAGTTTGGCCGCTCGCTCGTCGGCTCCAGCGACATCTTTGTTGTGGTCTAGGCCGATGTCGTCAGCACCGCCCCTGATCGTCGGCTTTGGCGGGACCACTCGCCCCGGCTCCACCACCGAGCGGCTGGTCTCGGCCGTGCTGGACCGCTGCGCCGCGCTGGGCGCCGAGGTCCAGTTGTTTGGCGGGGCGTTTCTGTCCGCCCTGCCCCACTTCGCCCCCGATGCGCCGGCGCGCACCGCCGAGCAGATCCGGTTCGTCGCCGCCGTGCGCCGCGCCTCGGGTCTGGTGATCGGTTCGCCGGGCTATCACGGCGGGATCTCGGGCTTGGTGAAGAACGCGATCGATCTGCTGGAGGACACGCGCCTGGACGCGCGTTGCTACTTCGACGGCTTGCCGGTCGGATTGGTGGTTTCGACGGCGGGCTGGCAAGCCGGCGGCGTCACGCTGTCGTCCATGCGCGATGTCGTGCACGCCTTGCGCGGGTGGCCCACCCCCGTCGGCATCAGCGTCAACACGGTGGCGCAACGTCCGTTTCTCGACAGCGGGGATTTGGACGAAGCGATCCTGGGCGCGGTGGAGGAGCAGGCTCGTCAGCTCATGCGTCTGGCGCCGCTGGCCGGCCGTCTGCAGGTCGATGCGGCCTAGTCCGACCCGGACCCGGCGCGCGAGCGCCGCCCCCTCGCGTGTCGCGAGGGGGCGGCGTCGTTTCCTAGGCGCGCTCGCCCGAGAACGGGAACGAGCCGAAATTGCCCGCCTTCACCTGACCGGCGATCTTGTCGCCGTCCACGGCGCCGACGAATTCGAGCGTCATCGGAAAGGGCGTGGTGACCGCCACCTTCCAGGACACGTCGCCGCCGCTGACCTTGCCGTCGGTGATGTTCTGGGTCCCGGCCTGGCCGACCGCTGTGCCGGTCAGCGTCTCGCCGTTGGCCGCGAGCGTCACGACGCTCTTCTGCGCGCCCATGGGCGAGTTGACCGTGATGTTCCAAACGCCGTCTGCAGCCATGGTGTGTCTCCTCTTATGACTATACGGTCATATTATAGAAGGACTGATCTCGATCAAGCTGGTTGAGATCAGGAAATATTTCCCCTTGCGCCGTCGGCGCGATAGCACATAATGACCAAACGGTCATTTCAAGAACCGCGGGAGGACGCCATGAGCGCCATTAAGGTCGACGAGGTCGCATATGTGCGCTTCCAGGTCCCCGACCTCAACGAGATGCGCGGCTTTCTCGCCGACTTCGGGTTGCTGGAAGTCGAGCACGAAGGCTCTCGCCTGTACGCCCGCGGGCACGGTCCCGCCCCCTTCCTGCACGTTTCCGAGCCCGGCGAGCCGGGCTTCGCCGCCTTGGGCCTGAGAGCCTCCAGTCTTGAGGATCTCCATCGTCTGGCCGCCGCCGAGGGCGTCCTGGCCCAGCCGCTTGACGCCCCGGGCGGCGGCGAATTCATCAGCCTGCGCGATCCGGACGGCCATGTCGTCGAGGTGGTCGCCGGCCAACAGCCGTCTTCACCCCTTCCCTTGCCGTCCCGCGACGCCTGGAACTACGCCGACGAACGCGGTCGCCTGCGGCGCGTCAAGCGCGTCAGCCCAGGCGCGGCCCACGTCGCGCGCCTGGGCCACTGCGTGCTCAACGTCTCGGACTTCCGCGCCTCCGAGCGATGGTACAAGGACCGCTTCGGCTTCATCACCTCCGACGAGATCGCCTTGTCGCCGGAGTTCTCGATCGGCGCGTTCATGCGCCTGGATCGCGGCGACACGCCGACCGACCACCACGCCCTGTTCCTGGTGCAGAGCCCCAGCGGCCCCGGCTTCAACCACGCCGCCTTCGAGGTGGCCGACCTGGACGACCTGATGGCTGGCCACGCCACGTTGAAGGCCGCGGGCCGCAAGCAGGAATGGGGCGTGGGCCGCCACATCCTCGGCAGCCAGGTCTTCGACTACTGGCGCGATCCCTGGGGTCACACGCTGGAGCATTGGACCGACGGCGATCAGTTCACCGCCCAGGACGGTTCCAACACCGCCACGATCCAAGACTTGCTCGGCGTTCAGTGGGGGCCGTCCGCGCCCCCGACCATGGCCTAGCGCTTCTCCAAACTCCCCGGCCCATCCCAGGAAAGACCCGCATGAAACTCGCCACCTTCGAGTTGGGCGCCGCGCCCGAACTGGGCGCCGTCGTCGGCGACCGCATCGTCTCGATCTCGCGCGCCGCGCCGCGCCTGGCCGCCGACATGATCGAGCTGATCAGCCGCTGGCCGCAGATCAAGGGCGAGGCCGAGGCCATCGCCAAGGCGGCTGTCGACAGCTTCGCGCTCGATGCGGTCCATCTGCTGGCCCCGATCCGCCGACCGGGCAAGATTTTCGCCATTGGCCTGAACTACGCCGACCACATCGAAGAGAGCAAGATGGAGACGCCCGAACACCAGGTGTGGTTCACCAAGGCCTCGACCTCGACCAACGGTCCGTACGATCCGATTCTGATCCCCAAGCCGATGGGTTTCGTCGACTACGAGGCCGAGCTGGTGGCGGTGATCGGCGCGGGCGGCAAGCACATCGCCAAGGATGCGGCCAAGGACGCGATCTTCGGCTATTGCGTCGGCAACGACGCCACCGAGCGCCGGTGGCAGCATCGTGTTCCGCAGTGGTCGTTGGGCAAGTCGTTCGACAGCCACGCGCCCTTCGGTCCCTGGATCACGACCGCCGACGAGATCGCCGATCCTCACGCGCTGGGCATCCGCGCCTTGGTCAATGGCGAGACGCGCCAGAACTCCAACACCGCCAATCTGGTGTTCGACGTGTTCGCGCAGGTCGAGCACCTATCCCAGGCCATGACCCTGGAGCCGGGCGACCTGCTGTTCACCGGCACCCCCGGCGGGGTCGGCGCGGCCATGGACCCGCGCCAGTTCCTCAAGGACGGCGACCGCGTTCGCGTCGAGATCGACGGCCTGGGCCATATCGACAATCCCTGCGCGACCGAGGCCTGAGCCCGATGGCCGAGGCCGATTTCGATGTCCTGGTGGTCGGCATGGGCCCGGTCGGGGCCATGCTCGGGGCCCTGCTCGCCCGGGCGGGCGTCAAGACCCTGGTGATCGACAAGGACACCGAAGTTTATCCTCTGCCGCGGGCGGCGCACTTCGACCATGAGATCATGCGGCTGTTCCAGCAGATCGGGATCGCCGACGAGGTTCGCCCGCACGCCCGCCCGGCGCCGGCCTACGAGTTTCGAACCGCCGACGGCCAGATCCTGATGAGCTTTGACCTGAGCGGCGAGAATCCGTCGGGCTGGGCCACGGGCTATATGTTCCACCAGCCCGGCGTCGAAAACGCACTGCGCGCCCGGCTGCAGGCCGCCGAGCGCGCCGATGTCCGCCTGGGCTGTCGCCTGGACGGCCTGGCCCAGGACGAAAACGGGGTCACCGCGACCCTGACGTCCTCGCAAGGGACGGTCAACGTGCGCAGCCGCTATGTGGTCGGTTGCGACGGCGCGGCCAGTCAGACGCGGCGGCAAGTCGGGATCGAACTGGACGACTATCAATTCGACGAGCCCTGGCTGGTCATCGACGCCAAGACCTCGCAGGGCTCGACCTTGCCCAAGGTCAGCCTGCAGATCTGCGATCCGGCCCGACCGGTCACCTGCGTGCCGATGGGGCCGGGACGCCATCGTTGGGAATTCATGCTGCTGCCGGGCGAGACGCCCGAAGCGGTGCTCAGCGACGACTTCATCCTGCCCAGGATCGCCCAGTGGAATTGCGGCGAGATCACGTTGGAGCGGCGAGCCGTCTATCGCTTCCATGGCTTGGTGGCGCAACGATGGCGGGTCGGCCGCGTGCTGCTGGCCGGCGACGCCGCCCACCAGATGCCGCCTTTCGCGGGCCAGGGCATGTGCTCGGGCATGCGAGACGCCGCCAACCTGGCCTGGAAACTCAAGGCGGTGCTGCGTGACGGGGCGGACGAGGCCTTGCTCGACACCTACCAGGCCGAACGCGAGGCCCACGTCCGCGGCATCGTCAATTTCGCGATCGGCATGGGTCGCGTGATCTGCACCCTGGACGCCGACGCCGCGGCGATGCGCGATCAGACCATGCTGGCCCAACGGGCCGCCGGCGGCCCTGGGCTGCCCGCGCCGTCCACGCGACTGTCCGGCGGATGCCTGATGGCCGGGCAGGACGTATCGGGCGTCATCTTCCCCCAGCCGTGGATTGGCGCTGCGCCCGACGGGGTCGGCCTGGACGATCTGTTGGGCGACGGCCCGTGGCTGATCAGCCGCTCGACCCCGGGTGCGGCCGAGGCGGGTCTGCTCGCCATCTCCACCACCGACCCCTTTCTGGCGGCCGTGCGCAGACCTTTGGAGGCCTGGCTCGACGCCCAGGGCGCCGACGCGGTTCTTGTGCGTCCCGATCGCTACGTCTTTGGCGTCGGAGCGCCAACCGTGCTGCGGGAGGCCTGGCTGCGGGCGCTCTCGGCTTCTTCTCGCTCCCCTGTTTCGGAACCGGCTCGATGACCCTGACCCTGTTTCATGCTCCGCTCAGTTGCTCGCTCGCCTCGCGGCTGGCGCTGTTGGAGTCCGGCCTGCCGCACGAGATCAAGGTTGTCCACACCACCAGGGGCGAGAACCTCACCGAGGCCTACGCGCGGATCAATCCGCGCCGCAAGGTGCCGGCCCTGGTGACCGCCGAGGGCGTGATCACCGAGTCGACCGCGATCCTGCCCTACATCGCCGATCGGGCGCCGGAGCGGGCCTTGCTGCCGTCGCCGGGGACGTACGCGCGAGCGCAAGCTCAAGCCTGGCTCGGTTTCCTGTCGAGCACCGTCCACGCCGCCTTTTCCCCCGCCTTGTTCCCGGAACGGATCGTCAGCGAGCCGGCGGCGGCCGAGGCCCTGCGCGCCAGCGCCCTTGAGACTCTGGTCAAGGCGCTGACGGAGCTGGACAGCCATCTGTCCGACCGGCAGTTCCTGCTCGAGGCCTTCAGCCTCTGCGACCTCTATGCTCTGGTCTTCAGCCTGTGGCGCGGCGCGCCCGCCCTCGCCGGCCGTCTGCCGGCCCTGGTCCACCTCGACGCCTATCAAATGAGACTGATGGGGCGGCCGGGTCTGATGCCGATCATCGGCGAAGACATGGCCGCGCGCGCGGCCGCCGCATGACCACGGCCGCGCCCCGCACGCCCAAGCGCGGCGCTGGGACGCGCACGTCGCTGGTGGCGGCCGGTCGGCGACTGCTGTCGGCTCGGTCCGCCGACGCCGTGGCGATCGACGACATCGTCCAATCGGCTCAAGTCTCCAAGGGCAGCTTCTACACCCACTTCGCCGACAAGCAGGCCTTGATCGGCGAGATCAGCCGCGAGATTCGCGCCGGCCTCGAGCAGGCCGTCGCGCACGCCAACGCCGACGTGGCCGATCCCGCGCGGCGCGTGGCCAGGGGCGTGTGCGTCCACATTCGTTATGCGATCCAGGAGCCCGAGCGGGCCCGCGTCCTGTTGCGGCTGCAGCACCAACAGGCTTCGCTGACGGCCCCGCTGAACCAGGGCCTCGTCGACGACCTGTCGACGGGCCTGGCGCAAGGCCGCTTCCGCGGCGTCGACCTCGAAGCGGGCATGGCGTCGGTTCTGGGCGTGGCGCAGAGCGCCTTGGCGCGCGCCGTCGAGCGTCCAAGCCCGAACCTGGCCACGCCGCTGGCCCAACAGATTTGCACGATGCTGCTGCGCGGCCTCGGCGTCGACGGCGCCGAGGCCGAACAGCTCGCCGCCCAGGCGGCGGACGCGATCGTGCGCAACGACCCAAGCGACCGCCGCCGTTTGTCCTCAATGCTTCCAAACCGGATTTCGTCATGACCCACGCCCCGCTGTCGCCGTTCGAAGGCTGGGACATCAGGACCCTGATCGACCGGCGCGCCGCCGCCCATGGCGAGCGGACCTGGATGACCTGGGAGCCCTTCGAGGGCGAGGCGCGCGCCTGGACGTTCGCGACCTTCCGCGAGGCGGTCCGACGCTTCGCCGCGGGGCTGCAGACGCGGGGCGTCGCGCCGGGACAACGGGTGCTGGTTCACCTGGACAATTGCGCCGAGGGGGTGATCGCCTGGCTTGGCTGCGCCTATGCCGGCGCGGTGCCAGTGACCACCAATTCCAAGTCCAGCCGAGACGAGATCAGCTATTTCGTGGACCATAGCGACGTCGTCGGCGCGGTCACCCAGCCGAAATTCGTCGATCTGCTGCGAGCCGCCGCGCCCGATCTGCCCTGGTTGGTCGCCACCGAGACCGACAACGGCGCGCCGGCGGCGGCGTTCTCGGCGGCCGCCGAGCCGTTCGGCGCCGTCGACGCCGATCCGGCCTTGCTGGTCGAACGTCCTCACGACCCCTGGGCGCCGTTCGGGATCCAATACACCTCGGGCACGACCGCGCGTCCCAAGGCCGTGCTGTGGACCCACGCCAACGCCCTGTGGGGCGCCCGGGTCAGCGCCATGCATGAGGACCTGCGGGCGGACGACGTCCACCTTGTTCACCTGCCGCTCTTCCACACCAACGCCCAGGTCTATTCGGTCCTAGCCTCCTTGTGGGCGGGCGCCGGCGTCGTGCTGCTGCCCAAGTTCTCGGCCTCGCGCTTCTGGCCCTTGTCGCTCAAGCACGGCTGCACCTGGACCTCGATGGTGCCGTTCTGCTTCCGCGCCCTGATGGAACATCCGGTGCCGGACAAGCATCAGTACCGGTTCTGGGGCTCCCCGGTCTGCGACATGCCCTTCGACGCGCACTTCCGCGTTCGGAGCCTGGGCTGGTGGGGCATGACCGAGACGATCACCCACGGCACGGTGGGTTCGACCGATCTGGCCGATGCGCCCCGGTCGATGGGCCGTCCCTCGCTGGCCTATACGATTCATGTCCTGGATGACGCCGGAAACCCGGTGCGCCCCGGCGAGGTCGGCGATCTGCTGATCGCCGGCCAACGGGGCCTGTCGTTGTTCGCCGAGTACGTCGGCGATCCGGCGGCGACGGCGGCGGCGTTCCGCGAGGACGGCCTTTTCGTCACCGGCGATCGCGTGCGGCTGGGCGAGGACGGCTGGCTCTATTTCGCCGACCGCTCCAAGGACATGCTCAAGGTCGGGGGCGAGAACGTCGCCGCCTCCGAGATCGAACGGGTCATCGGCTCGGTGGCGGGCGTGGCCGAGGTGGCGATCGTCGCCAAGAAACATCCCATGCTCGACGAGGTGCCCATCGCCTTCGTGATCCCCCGTTCCGGTGAGGCCGAGGGGCTGGCCGAGCGGATCATGGCCGTATGCGCCGACAGCCTCAGCGCCTTCAAGCATCCGGCCGAGATCCGCTTGGTCGACAGCCTGCCGCGCTCGACCCTGGAGAAGGTCGCCAAGGCCGAGTTGCGCACGCTGCTGGCGACGGAGGCTTAGCGCGGCTATGTCCGATCCGTCCCACGGTCCAAATCGCCGGTTGGTCGCCTCGATGATCGCGGCCAGCCTGGCTACGCCCGCCCAGTCCAAAGATTCTGTATCCCAAGCCCCCAAGGTCAGGACGCCGACCATGACGACTTCCGCTCCCAACCCAACGCCGACCGACGCCCGCGTCATCGATCGCATCGACGTCCACGCCCATTTCGTCCCGGATTTCTACGCCCAGGCGCTGCGGGACGCAGGACATGGCCAGCCCGACGGCATGCCGTTCATCCCGACCTGGAGCGCCGAGGAGGCCTTGAAGGTCATGGACGGCCTGGGGGTCCAGACCGCCATGCTCTCGATTTCTTCCCCGGGCGTGCATTTTGGCGACGACGCCAAGGCGCGCGACCTGGCGCGACGCGTCAATGACGAGGGTCATCGGGTGCGCCAGGCCCACCCTTCGCGCTTTGGCCAGTTCGCCGCCCTGCCCCTGCCCGACGTCGAGGGCGCGATCGCCGAGGCGGTCTACGCCTTTGATCACCTGCAGGCGGACGGCGTGCTGTTGGAGACCAACGCCAAGGGCGTCTATCTGGGCGATCCCAAGCTTGAGCCGCTCTACGCCGAGCTCGATCGCCGCCACGCGGTGATCCTGATCCACCCGACCTCGCCCGCCTGCATCTGCAATCCGCGCCTGGCGGCGACCTTCCCGCAGCCGGCCCTGGAATTCATGTTCGAGTCCACGCGTTCGGTCACCGACATGATCATCGCCGGGGTCCTGGCGCGCTACCCCAACCTGCGCATCATCGTGCCGCACGCCGGCGCGGCGCTGCCGGTTCTGCTCAATCGCATCGAACTGATGTCGATGCTTTACAAGACCCCCGACGGCAAGCCCGCGCCCTCGGTCCGCGACGCGGTCAAGACCCTGCACTTCGACATCGCCGGATCGCCCGTGCCGTCGCAGCTGACGGCTCTGCTCGAGGTCGCCGACCCTGGCAAGATCCACTACGGCAGCGACTATCCGTTCACGCCGGCCATCGGCTGCGAATTCCTGGCGCGGCGGTTCGAGGGCGCGGAGACCATCGGCCAGGATCTGCGACAGGCCATTTTCCGCACCAACGCCCTCAGGCTGTTTCCGCGCCTCGGAACAAGCTGAACGCGATAAATAATGACCACTTGGTCATATTGTTCCGGGTGTTTCGCCCTTACCTCGAGAAAACAGGAAAACTTGTCATATAGAAAATGACCAAACCGTCCATTTCGCGCTTGCGCGGCTGGAGTGTCTCCCATACTGTATCCGTCAATAATCAAGAATGCAGATGGGAGGATACGAATGCGTATTCGCAAGCATTGCGTGCGGCTGGTCGCGCTCTTTACGTCATCGGCGCTAGTTGGAATGCCGGTCTTTGCTTTGGCTCAAACCGCCTCCCCGACGGATGGTGACGATTTCAAGATCGAGGAAGTGGTCGTCACGGCGCGCAAGCGGTCCGAGACCGTTCAGGACGTGCCCGCCAGCGTCGGCGTGGTCAGCGCCGAGGCCCTGGTCGCCAAGGGGGCGGTGAGCCTGACGCAACTGCCGGCCGTGGCGCCGGGCGTCAACATGACCAAGTCGCCCAGCTCCAACGAGTTTGGCGTGACCATTCGCGGACTGGGTTCGTCGCCGGGCAACTCCTCGTTCGACAGCTCCGTCAGCCTGTTCGTCGATGGGGTCTATGCTCCGCGCAATCGCGAATTCGCCGCGGCGATGTTCGATATCGACCGGATCGAGGTCATTCGCGGCACTCAGGCGGCTCTGCTGGGCAAGAACACCAGCCTGGGCGCGGTCAACATCATCACCCGTCGTCCGGGCAATGCGTTGGCGGCGGATCTGCGCGTGGCGCGCGAGTTCGAGGTCGGCGGAAACCTGGTTTCCGGCGGCGTCGACCTGCCGGTGTCCGACACCTTCAAGCTGCGACTGTCAGGCCAGTACACCGACAGCGACGGGCCGGTGAAGAACGTGGTCACGGGCAAGACCGCCGTGCGGCTGCAGGACGCGGCCCTGCGCGCGGTGGCCACCTGGAAGCCCACCGATCGCCTGGATGTGACCTTGTTCGCCCAGCGCGATCGGGTCGACAACGACGGCACGCCCGCCGAGTTCGTCGCCACGACCGGCGTGCCCGAACTGCTCCAGGCCCGGGCCGGGGCCCCCGGCACGATCGACACCAAGCTGGATTGGAAGAACGCCGCCAGCTCGCCCAACAGCGGCGGCGAACAGGCCGGTCAGCTGATCTCGACCCGCTACGCCGCGACGATCAACTACGATCTTAACGGCTATACGCTGACGGCGATCACCGGCGTGTCGAAGATGGTCAATCGCTCGCACGACGACTACGACTTTCAGGCTGGCGACTATTTCTACGGAACCGGCAATGAGATCGGCAAACAGTTCACGCAAGAAGTGCGTCTGGTCTCGCCGGCCAACCGCCCGTTCAACTACATCGTCGGGGCGCTGTACCTCGACGGGTCGCTCGACATCGATTCCACCCGGATCGCCAACTACCCGTTCGGCCCCGCGCCGGGCGTGAACGTCGCCGGGGCCTTCGCCCAAACCTTCGATCAGGACACCAAGGCCGTCTCGCTGTTTGGCCAGGGGGTCTACAAACTCACCGATCGCCTGCGCGCCCAGGCGGGCCTGCGGTGGACCAGTGAGGACAAGGACGTTGATCTGTCACGGAAGATCACCACGCCTGGCCTGCTCAGCACCGTGCTCTATCCGCCGTACGCGCCCTTCTCCAGGAGTCACGACGAGAAGAATCTCGATTACTCGGCGGGGCTGCAATACGATCTTTCGAGCAACGCCAATCTCTATGTCTCTTATGGCCAGGGCACAAAGAGCGGCGGTTTCGCCAGTTCGGTGTCCCTGCTCGACAAGGCCGAGTACGACAAGGAAGTGGCGCACACCGCCGAGATCGGTCTGAAGCTCCAGGGCGAGGGGCGGCGCTGGGTGTTCAATGTCGCCGGCTTCAACACCAAGGTCGACGACTTCCAGCTGGTGACCTTCACCGGCGCGCAGTTCGACATCGGCAACACCGATCTGCGAAGCCGCGGCGTCGAGGTGGAAACCTACTGGTATCCTGTGCGCGGCCTGCGCCTGTTCGCCAACGGCACCTATGCCGACGCCAAGGACCTGAAGACCGGCGCGGTCCCGCCGCTGGCGCCCAAACTGACCGCCAGCGCGGGTTTTGCCTTCAGCACGCCGATCTCCGAAGCGCTGGAGTTGAAGTTGGACGGATCGGTCGACCATCGCTCCAAGCGCTACTACCAGCGCGATACGGCGTCGGCCCCGGCCGGCGAGGCGTTCACCACCCTCAACGCCGGCGTGGCCATCGCCGCGAGCGATGCGCGCTGGGAACTGCGGCTGATCGGTCGAAATCTGACCAACGAGAACGCGCTCAGCTTCTCCTTCCCCACCCCGATCGTTCCGGCGGGCAATTACAGCGGGATCTCCGAGCAGCCGCGGACCGTGGCGCTGCAACTGAGCCTGAAATACTAGGCCGAAAGCCATGGCGGGCTCTGCTCGCCATGGCCGTGCTTCGAGGACGCCATCGCCGATGAACGCCCAGCCCTTCTTCGACCTTGAGGCGACGCAGGACGCCAAGCGGTGGCGCCTGCCGCTCGCCGCCAATCTCTGTGTCGGCAAGCCGGGCTACGAGTTCATGTTCGGCGGCGTCGGGATGGCGGCCGCCATCGCGGCGCTGGAGCGTACGTGCGAGGCGCCGGCGATCTGGGCGACCGCGCAGTATCTCTCCTATGCGCGTCTTGAAGACACCGTGGACCTTGATGTGCAGGTGGCGGCGTCGGGTCAGTTCAACAGTCAGGCCCGGGTCGTCGGACGGGTGGGCGACAAGGAGATCTTCACGGTCAACGCCGCGCTGGGTCAGCGGCCGGGATCCCTGTCTCGCCAGTGGATCCAGGCGCCCGACGCGCCAAGCCCGTCGGACTGTCCGCCGGCCCCCTTCTGGCCAGAGTTGGGCGTCAACAGCCGGATCGAGGTTCGGCTGGCGGAGTTGGCCGACGCCGAGACCCTCGCCGCCCGCTACGCCAGCACCGGACGGCTGCTGGTCTGGATGCGCTTTCGCGAAGGCGGTCCGGTAAGCGCCAGCCTGTTGGCGATCCTCGCCGACTACATCCCCGGCGCGATCGCTGCGGTGCTGCGCCTGAAGGCCGGCGGCAACAGCCTGGACAACACCATCCGCTTCCGCCGCATCGCGTCGACCGAATGGGTCCTGTGCGAAATTCGCATCCTCGGCGTCCACGGCGGCATGGCGCATGGCGCGATGAACCTGTTCTCGGAGGATCGGGAGCTGATGGCGAGCGCCAGCCAGTCGATGATCGTGCGCGTGTCGAAATCAGCCGCCGTCGAAAGCGATTAGGGTCCGCCGTCGCGGTTCGGGTTGCGGCGCCCGAACGCGGACAAACGCCGCACGATGCGGTAGTACGGACGCCACCGATCGGCCGGAGGCCTGCTTGAAAACGTCAGACGCGACCCGTGTCGCCCCCGCTTCTCCCGCGTCCGCCGCGTCGGGAACCAGCACGCGCCGCGAAAAGACCCGCGAGGCGATCCTCGCCGCCGCCGCCAAGCTGCTCAGCGAGCGCTCTATCGACGGCCTCAGCGTCGACGACATCACCCAGGCGTCGGGGGTCGCCAAGGGCACGTTCTACAATCACTTTCCCGACAAGGACGCCTTGGCCGTCGAGATCGGACGCGCGGTGCGCACTCAGTCGGAAATCGCCGTCGCGAGCCTCAACGACGGCGTCGCTGATGCGGCCATGCGGGTGGCGCGCGGCATGTGCTTCTACGCCAAGATCGCCCTGAGCGATCCGGTCAGGGCCAGCCTGATGGCGCAGTCGGCGCGTCAGGATCTGAGCGCGGATCTGCGCATCGGATCAGGCCTTGGCGCCGATATCGCCGCGGGCATTGCGACGGGCCGGTTGCGGGTGGCCACGCGCGACAGCGCCACGACCTTCGTTGTGGGCGCGGGGTCGGCCCTGATCCTGCGCCTGCTGGCGGAACGCCATCGCACGACCGGGGTCATGTTCGCCCAGCAGGTCGTGGCGCTGACGCTCAGGGGTCTTGGTCTGGAGGCCGAAGAGGCCGACCAAATGGCGGCCCAGGCGGCTGATCACGTCATCCAGACCGACACTCCCGTCTGATCGACGCTTGGGGCGCGTCGCCCAACTCGCTTGACCCATGGTCGTCCTGCTCGGCGGCGAAGACGCACGCCTCCTCGGCGTGCACGGCGGTGGCGTTGCCGCGCGGGCCGCCAAGATCGAAATAGACCGGACCGGGGCTTGGATCGCGCTTTGCATCGCCTGGCCGTTGATGACGCGCGCGCGGCTTGCCGACGCTGATCGCGGCCACTCATCCCATCACGCGTCTCCACCGCCACGCAGACGCGCCGCGAGCGCGCGCGTCCTCGGTCATGCTGGTCGCGAGGCCTGCGGACGGGCGGTCTTCTCGAAAACGGTGACGCCGTTCTTGATGATCCGCTCCAGGTGGGCGTCAGGCCGCAGCAGGACGCCGATGTCGGCGACCGGGTCGCCGTCAAGCACCAGCAGGTCGGCCAGCGCGCCAGGCCGGATGCAGCCCAACTGCCCCTTCAACTGCATGATCTCGGCGTTGACGGAGGTGGCGGCGCGCAGGGTCTCCAGGTTTCCGCAGATTTGCGCGCGGACCTCCAATTCTTGCAATTCTGATCCGTGCAGTTCGCCCAGCAGGTCCGTGCCCAGACCCATCCGAACGCCAGCCCTGCGTCCATGCTCGACCGCTGCGACAGCCTGCTCCATCACGTGCTTGGCCTTGTCCAGGGCGCCGGGCGGCAGGGCCAAGCGCCCGCTGGCCAGGCTGGTGAGGATCAGCAGGGTCGGGACGACAAAGGAGGACGAGGCGGCGACGAAATCGGCCGTCGCGGCGTCCATCTGCAGCCCATGCTCGATCGATCTGACCCCCAGTTGGGCGCAGCGGCGAACTGACAGGGCGGTCAGGGCGTGGGCCATGACATAGGTGCGTCGTCGCGCGGCCTCCTCCACGGCCGCGCCGATCTCGGCGTCGGTGAACTGCTCCATCCAGATGGGATCGGTGGGCGAGAGCACCCCGCCCGAAACGAAGATCTTGATCTGGTCGGCCCCTTGGCGAAGCTGATCGCGGACCGCCAGCCGCATGGCGTCCGCGCCGTCGACCACCATGGACAGCGAGCCGCTGTAGCCGGCGCAGCCGCAGGACGGCGGCCCGCCGTCGCGGATGTCCCCGTGGCCGCCGGTCTGCGACAGCGCCAGACCCGAGGTGTAGAGGCGTGGTCCGTGGATCAGTCCCTCGGCCAGCGCGGCCTTCAAACCGGAATCGGCGCCGCCGGCGTCGCGCAGGGTGGTGAAGCCGCGCAGGAGCGAGGCCTCCATATAGCCGCGGGCGTATTGCGCCATGTGCGACGCCGGCAGGCGGTCGGCCGCCGCGACGTTCAGGGACGGACTGTTGCAATGGAAGTGGGCGTCGATCAGACCGGGCATCACGGTGCGGCCGCCGACATCCACCACGATCTCGTCGCTGGCGGCCGGCGCCGCCGGACCGACCTCGACGACCCGTTCCCCTTCGATGACGATCGAACGCCGCAGGACGGGGAAATGCTCTTCCCCGTCGAACAGCACCGCGTTGGTCAGTCTTATGCGCCGGGGCTTTTCCACAGCTTTGTCTCGTGTCGGTTGGGCGGCGAGGCGAGCCATGCCGTCCTTTGGGGTCGCGCCTTGCAGCAGCCTTGATGGCGGGGGTTGAAGGCGTCACGCCGCGATGAACGTCCGCACGATTGCGGCTGGACACTCGGGGCGTGATACATCATTGGATCTTAGACAACTTGTTGTCTATGGAGCAACCAGAATGCCGAATTCGATCTTCGGTCAGGACGAAACGCTCGTCCGGAAAGACCTTGATCGACGGATGGACCAGGGGTTTTCGACCTCCGCCCTGAGCCTGCGCGAGCGGTTCGCCCTGACATGCCGCTACCTGACCGACCAGGGGCATGCCCGATCGCTCGCCGGTCAGGTGACCGTCCGGGCGGAAGATCCCGACACCTTCTGGACCACGACCTGGGGTTCAGGCTTTGGCCAGGCGCGCTGCAGCAATCTCGTGCGCGTCAACGGCGAGATGGAGGTCGTCGAAGGCGTCGGCATGCCAAATCCCGGCGTTCGATTTCATCTGTGGATCTATCGCGCCCGCCCTCAGATCGGGAGCATCGTCCATACCCATCCGCCGTTCGCCTCGGCCTTGGCGATGGCCAGGCAGCCGCTGATCGTGGGCCATATGGACGCCACGCCCTTCTACGACGACTGCGCCTTTCTGCCCGCCTGGCCAGGCTTGCCGATCGCCAATGAGGAAGGTCGCATCATATCGGAAGCGCTCGGAGCCCGGCGATCCATCCTGCTGGCCAACCATGGGCTGTTGACCACGGGCTCGACGCTGGACGCGGCCTTCTATCGCGCGGTGTTGCTCGAGCAGGCGTGCGAGATGCAGGTGCGGGCCGCAGCCGTCGGCCCCCTTGAGCCCCTCGCGCGGGATGAGGCCGAGAAAGCTCGCGACTTTCTGCTCAAAGATTCGATCGTGGCGGCGACGACAAACTACTGGTTGGAGGAGGCTCGGCGCCGCCATGTCGACGCCCTGGACTAGCACACGCCCTTTGACGTGATCTCGCCTCGAGGCTAGGCAGCGACGTCACGGACGATGCGCTGGGGAGCGGCGCAAAAACATGGTCGCGAACGAACCTCATTCCATGGTCCCGCCAGCAAGCACCGGCGTCGCGGCGGGCATTCGGTCCATCCGTCGACGGCGGGGCCTCACCGTGGCCGCGCTGGCCGCCTCGGCGCAACTGAACAAGGGCTATCTCTCGCGGATCGAACGGGGAGAAAAATCCCCCTCGACCAGCGTGCTCCTGCGCATCGCCAGGGCGCTCGGCGTTCAGGTCGGCCACTTGTTCGGCGAGACAGCAACGCCTGACGCGGTGACGGTGGTCCGCGCGCAAGATCAGGCGACGCTCAGCGCGGGCCCAGAAGACCTCGCGCTCAGGCTCGTGCTGCCCGTCAGTCCTGGGCGACGGCTCAGCGCCTTGATCGTGGAGCCGGGCTCCAGCGACGGCGACCATCGCGCCGATCACCCCGGCGACGAACTGATCTACGGACTGGAGGGCGAGGTCGAAGTGTTGTTTCTTGATCGAACCGTGCGGCTTGGACCCGGAGACTGCGTCCATTTCGACGGGCATCTCAAACATCAGCTGCGTCGGCGCGGTTCGGCGCCAGCGCGCGTGCTCGTCGTCGTCTCGCGCGACTTGGCGAACTCTTCGACCTGAGCTTTCCGCCAAACGACATCGCGCGGACAACGGACTCGTCTCGCCAAGGCGGACGCATCGCGCGCCCACGTCTGAACGGGCCTGGGGACAGCTTGACGGCCGGGGCGCCCGGGTCGAGGGCTAGGACGATCGCCGGTCTCCAGGCTCCCCGGCGCTTAGGATCTGGCTCAACGCCGACAGCAATTGGCGCGGGGAGACCGGTTTGGCGACGATCGCCGTCATGCCGGCGCTCAGATAGGCGGCGACATCGGCGGGAGCGACCGCGCCTGTCACCGCGATAATCGGCGCGTCATGGTTGAAGCCGCCCGACGCCCGCACCTGACGACATACGTCCAATCCGCTCAGGCCGGCCATGTTGACGTCAAGCAACACGACATCAAAAGCCGCCGCTTCCAACGCCGCGAGCGCCACGAAGCCATCGCTGGCGACCGACACCCGCCCGCCCGCGGCTTCCAAGATCAGGCTCAGGGCTTGACGATTGACCTCATGGTCGTCGACGACCAGCGCCGTGAATCCGTCCGGCCCGGACAATAGGGTTTCGGCCGCCTCGACGCCGGACAACCGCGCCGGCCGCGTCTGGGACGCCAGCGGCAGACTCAAGGAGAAGACGGCGCCCTGGCCCGGCGTGCTGCTTACGGTGAGATCGCCGCCCATCAGGCGGGCCAGATCGCGGCTGATGGCCAGGCCAAGGCCCGTTCCGCCGTGCGTGCGCGCCGTGTCGGGGCTGGCCTGCTCGAAGGGACGAAAGAGCCGTTCCAATTGTTCGGCCGTGACGCCCCGACCCGTGTCGGCCACATGGAGGAGGCGAAGGGCACCAGCGGCGCCTTCGGGAGCTTCGATCCTTATGGTGATCGCGCCCTGCTCGGTGAACTTCAGGGCGTTGGACAACAGGTTGTTGAGAATCTGGGCAAGGCGGTTGGGATCGCCGCTGCTCCAGGCCGGCAGGTGACGCGCGCCCTCCAATCGGATGCGCAGCCCCTTGCGGTCGGCCTCGCTCCTCCAGAACCGAAGAGTCTGCAACAGCAACAGTCGCGGATCAAAGCCGATGGTCTCGACCGACAGCCGGCCTGCTTCGATCTTTGACAGGTCCAACAGATCGTTGAGCAAGGCCTTCATCATCGCGCCGGCCCTGACGATCAACTCGGCCTGCGGTCGCTGAGCCGATGAAACCTGTTCCTGCAGCAGGGCCGCGCCGGTCAGGATGGCGGTCATCGGCGTGCGGAGCTCGTGGCTCACCACGGCGACGAAGGTCGACTTGGCCTCGGCCGAGCGGACGGCCGCGGCCCTGGCGACGCGCTCGGCCACGAGCAGGCGCTGCGTAAACCGCCAGGACGAATATCCCGCATAGGCCGTCATCAGGCCTGCGACGCCCAAGGCCGCGACCTGCATCGGCGAAGCGCCCTTGATCGAAGCCAGCACCGGCAGGCCGGCGATGTAGACGACCTGGGGGACGAAGGTCGCCAGGAAGATGGATCGCGAACCGGAGCTCAGCATGGCGCCGCGCAAAATGATCGCGCCATAGAGCAGGGCCGCGCAGGCCGTCCACCATAGATCTTCGGTGTGCGCCTGAAGGAAGCCGCAGGCTCCATAGACGATGGAGTTCAGCACCAGCACCACCAGCGCGAGCGGTTCGCGCGCCGTCCAGTCGGATCGTGCGCGACCCGTCGGGCCAAACACCGCGCGCTCGACGGTTTGCAAACCCAGGTAGATGATCAGCCAGGCGATCGCCGCGTTCCAGCCGACGCTGTAGAGCAACATGGCGGCGGAAAACGCCGCCGTGGCGCACCGCGCTCCCAACTGCCGAGCGCGTACTTCCAACGCCTCATCGAAGAGCGGACGCTCGCTCGCCAAGTCCATCATTCGCCTGTCTGCTTTCAGGCGTTGATCGACGCCGAAGTTCTTCGACGCGAGCGTGGCGGCGAACCCTTGTGAATGCGTTGAGCGGCCTTGCGGCCTTCCGCCGCATGCCCGCTCGGCGCTTATCGCCATTGAGGTCCGGGGCTCGATCCCATCTGTCGTTGCGCGGCGCCTGATCAGCCCGTTCGTGGCCGCCCGCCGCGGGGACTCAATTCCGGGCAGCCATCGCGAGGCCTGGTCCAAGGCGTAGAGTCGACTTGACAGATAATACAGTACTGTATGATGCGGGGATCGGCGGCGTGGGCCAGAATCCGGCGACGACCGGAGCGGCGGCCGACGCGCTTAACGAGGAAGACGCCTATGGACACCCGGCAGCCCCAAGCGGCGCGCGCAATCGATCTGACATCCGCCAGCTGGGCGCCAGGCGAGTACGAGAAGTACATGGCCGCCCAGGGCGTCGAGCGCACCACGGCCGGCGCGGCCACCGGCAAGAACGGCGCGGTCACCGTCGCCTACGGGGCCCTGGCGGCGCGGGCGGGCCTGGAGGCCCTCAAGCAGGGCGGCGGAGCGATCGACGCGGCCATCACCGCGGCCCTGGCCCAGGTGGCGCTGACGGCGGGCGCCCCGATCAGCTATTTTGGGATCATGTCGCTGGTCTATTTCGACGCCAAAACCGGCAAGACCCACACCATGAACGCCGAATGGAACACGGTGAAGGGCGAGACCGACGGCGCGTCCATCCCCGGGGGAATCCTGTTCGGCAGCGATGAGGCGTTGCGCGGCAAGGGTCCGCCCAGCGGCCGCACCGCCCTGGTCGGCGGCTTCATGAAGGGCGCCGAAGCCGCCCACAAGCGGTTTGGCAAGCTTCCCTTCGCCAGTCTGTTCCAACCCTCGATCGAGATCGCCGAGAACGGCATGCCGGTCAGCGATCTGCTCG